>DATHLL010000453.1:0-2338 GCA_035488195.1 Candidatus Elarobacter sp.
CATGCCTTGGTTCTACCCTCCATTTCTGGCGATTCTCTGAGACGGCGATCACTCAAACGGGCGGCACGATCGCGACGCGCGCGGCGTCGACGCCGAGCTCGCCGGTGAGCGTGCCGGCGAGCGCCGCGTCCGCGACCTCGAAGCGCTCCGCGCGCCGCAGCAGTTCGGGGAGGCGCTGCTCGGCGAACCGCCGCGGGATCTCGTTCCCGCGGATCGGCTCGAGCAGCGTGACGCGCGTGCGAGCCGCGCGCGCCGGCGCGAGCGAGCCGAGCGCGACCGCGGCGGCGGTCCAGCCGACGGCGTGGAACACGTCCGGCTCGCTGCGGTCGGCGGCGCGCCGCAGCACGCCGGTCGAGCGCAGCATGCTGAAGAGCCCCGACGGGCGCCACGACTCGACCGGGACGCCGAGCGGGCGCAGCGCCTTCGCCTCCGCCTCGGGCGCGAGGACGCGCACGTCGTGCGCGCGCGCCGCGTCCGCGACCAGCGCGACGAGCGTCTGCCGGTACGCCTCGCTCCCCGCCGAGGCGAGGATCAGGACGTTCAACGGCGGCGGGCGGCGAGCAGTTCGGCGGCGTGTTCGAGCGCGACGCCGAGCTCGTCGCCGGAGAGCATCCGCGCGATCTCGACCCGGCGCGCCTCGTCGTCGAGCGCGCTCGCGCCGATCGTGGTGACGCCGCCGCGGACGTGCTTGCGCAGCGCGACGTGCGTCTCGCCGGACGAGGCGATCTGCGCGAGGTGCGTGACGCAGACGACCTGGGCGCTCTCCGCCAGCCGCGCCAGCCGCGCGCCGACCGCCGAGGCGGTCGCGCCGCCGATCCCCGCGTCGATCTCGTCGAAGACGAGCGCGGTGCGGTCGCGCCGGTCGGCGAGCACGACGACGAGCGCGAGCAGGACGCGCGAGAGCTCGCCGCCGGAGGCGACGCGCGCGAGCGGGCGTTCCGGCTCGCCGGGGTTCGCGGCGAAGCGCAGCTCGGCGCGCTCCGCGCCGCCGGGGCCGATCGCCTCGAGCGGCTCGAGCGCGACGCGGAGCTGCGCGGCCGGCATCGCGAGCGCGGTCAGCTCGTCACGCACCGCCTCGGCGATCGCATCCGCCGCCGCACGGCGCCGCGCGCCGAGCGCGCCGGCGCGATCGCGCAGCGCGAGCTCGAGCGCGCCGGCTTCGCGCTGCGCGGCGGCGATCCGCTCGTCGCGGTCGTCGACCTCGGCGATCTCGGCGGCGAACGCGTCGCGCTGCGCGCGGACCGCGGCGAGCGAGCCGCCGTACTTCTTCTTCAGCCCGTCGAGCGCGTCGAGCCGCCCGACGATCGTGTCCAGCTCCGCGGGATCGAGCTCGACCGCGTCGCGCTCGCGCGCGATCCGCGCGGCGAGCTCGTTCGCGTCCGACTGCAGCGCCGCGGCGGCGCTCGCGAGCTCGGCGAAGCGCTCGCCGTAGCGCGCGAGGCCGAGCAGCGCGGTCTCGGCCGCGCCGAGCGCGTCGACCGCGGCGCCGTCGTCCTCGAGCGCGGCGGTCGCGGTCGTCAGCGAGGCGAGAACGCGTTCGGCGTTCGTGAGGAGATCGCGCCGTCCGCGCAATCGTTCGTCCTCCTCGTCGTCCTCGATCGCCGCCGCGTCGATCTCGCGCAGCGCGAAGCGCGCGAACTCCGCGCGCACGAGCTTCCGGCCGTCGTCGTCGCGCAGCGCGGCGAGGCGCTCGCGGGCCGCGCGCAGGTCGTCGTGGAGGCGCCGAACCTCGTCGCGCAGCGCGGTCGTCTCCGCGCCGCCGAAGCGGTCGACGAGATCGAGCGCGAACGCCGCCGTCAGGAGGCGCTGCGCCTCGTGCTGCGAGACGACGTCGACCAGCGTGCCGGCCAGCTCGCGAAGCTGGCTCGCGCTCGCGGCGACGCCGTTGATCCGGCCCTGCGAGCGGCCCGAGGAGAACACCTCACGCTGCACGATCAGATCGTCGTCGTCGTCGAGCGCGAAGCCGGCTTCGGCGAGCCGCGCGCGCAGCGCGGCGTCGGGCGCGATCTCGAGCGTGACGCGCGCGCGCTCGGCGCCGCCGCGGACGGTCTCGCTGTCGGCGCGCTCGCCCAGCGCGAGCCCGAGCCCGCTCAGCAGCATCGTCTTGCCGGAGCCGGTCTCGCCGGTCACGACCGTGAGGCCGTCGCCGAACGCGAGCTCGGCGCGCTCGATCAGCCCGACGTTCTCGATCGTCAGGCGCAGCAGCGTCGTCGGGATCGCGGTCGCGCGGCTCATCGGTCCTTGATCGGGACGCCCCATTGCAGCTTGTCCTCGAGCCGCGCGAAGAACGCGCCGCGGCGGACGCGCGCGAAGCGCACCGGCGTCGCGGCGCGGCGCA
>DATHLL010000454.1:0-2687 GCA_035488195.1 Candidatus Elarobacter sp.
GCCGACGTACTTCGACCAGCCGATCGTCGCGCCGGCCTCGACCGAGATTCGCGCCTTCACCTCGGCCGGAAGGACGCGTTCGCGGTACGCGGCGTCCTGCATCTCGAACAGCGCCCACGAGGGCATCGAGACGACGCGCGCCCGCGTCCCTTGCGCCGCCAGCAGCTTCGCCGCGTCGAGCGCGAGGTGGACCTCGGAGCCGGTCGCGATCAGGATCAGATCGGGCGCGTCACCTCGAGCCCCTCGAAGGGCGTCGGGCTCGTACAGCACGTACGCGCCGCGCGCGACGTCCGCGTTACGCGCGCCGAGGAACGGCAGCTTCTGGCGCGAGAGGACGATCGCGGTCGGCCCGACGGCCGGCTGGATCGCGTACTTCCACGCTTCGAGCGTCTCGAGCGCGTCGGCGGGGCGGATGTCGATCACGTTCGGCGTCGCGCGGAGCATCGCGAGCTGCTCGATCGGCTGGTGCGTCGGCCCGTCTTCGCCGAGGAAGACCGAGTCGTGCGTGAAGACGAAGACCTCGCGGATCTTGTTGATCGCGGCGAGCCGCACCGCCGGCTTCATGTAGTCGAGGAAGTTGAAGAACGTCGCGCTGAACGGAAGCAGCCCGCCGTGCAGCGCGATCCCGTTCGACGCCGCCGCCATCGCGTGCTCGCGCACGCCGTAGTGGATGTTGCGGCCCGCGTAGTTGCCCGGCTGGAAATCGCCGCCGTTCTTGAGATACGTCTTCGTCGAGGGATCGAGGTCGGCGGATCCGCCGACGAGCTCGGGGAGCGCGGCGGCGATCGCGTTCATCACCGTCCCGCCGGCCTCGCGCGTCGCGACGCCGCCGTTCTGGTCGTCGAACGAAGGCCAGGGCAGATCGGCGGGGAGCTTGCCGTCGCGCGCGCGCTCGAACTGCGCGGCGAGCTGCGGGTTCGCGCTCTTCCACGCCGCGTAGAGATCGTTCCATTCGTTCTGGAGCTGCGCGCCCTTCGCGCCGGCGCTCTTGAAGAACGCGGCCGGCTCGTCCGGGACGGTGAACGGCGGGTAGTCCCAGTGCAGCGCCTTGCGCGTCGCCTCCATGTTCTTGCCGAGCGGCTCGCCGTGCGTCTTGAACGTTCCGGCCTCGGGCGAGCCGTAGCCGATCGTCGAGCGGACCGCGATCAGCGAGGGGCGCTGCGTGTCGGCCTTCGCCTGCTGGATCGCGCGGTCGAGCGCGTCGGCGTCGTTCGCCTCGCCGGGTCCGACCTCGATCGTCTGCCAGCCGTACGCCTCGAACCGCTCGCGGACGTCCTCGGTGAACGTCACGTCGGTCGCGCCGGCCAGCGAGACCTTGTTGTCGTCGTAGAGGACGATCAGCTTCGCGAGCGCGAGGTGCCCCGCGAGCGAGGCCGCCTCCGAGGCGACGCCTTCCATCAGGTCGCCGTCGCCGGCGATCACGTAGGTGTGATGGTCGACGATCGTCTGCTCGCGGTTGTAGACCGCCGCGAGGTGCGCCTCGGCGATCGCGAGCCCGACGGCGTTGGCGAACCCCTGCCCCAGCGGGCCGGTCGTCACCTCGACCCCGGGGGTGTGATGGTACTCCGGATGGCCCGGCGTCTTGCTCCCGAGCTGGCGGAAGTGCTTCAGGTCGTCGAGACTGAGGTCGTAGCCCGTCAGGTGGAGGAGCGCGTAGAGCAGCGCCGAGCCGTGGCCGGCGCTGAGCACGAACCGGTCGCGGTTGAACCAGGCGGGGTCGGCCGGGTTGAAGCGGAGGTGCCGGGTCCAGAGCGCGTACGCGGCGGGCGCCGCGCCGAGCGGGAGCCCCGGGTGGCCGGAATTCGCTTGCTGGACCGCGTCGACCGCGAGAAAACGAATTGCGTTGATGCGTAGGTCGTCCGCTGCGGTGTTCACGTCGTCTCCTGAGTCACCCTGAGCTCATCGAAGGCCGGGGAAGGGTCGGGTACCCGCCTTTCGTCCCTGGCCCCTCCATGAACCCGAAGGGAGCGCGGTTCGCTCCGCCGGAACGCCTCCCAGCGATGGAAGACCTTGAAGCGCGGATCGTCGAGCTCGAGGAGCGTTTGGCTGCGGAACCCAAGGCGGTGAAGAAGAAGCCGGGGCGCGTCATCGACGAGGTCCTCGAAGCGCTCGACACGGGCGCGTTGCGCGTGTGCGAGCCGAACGAGGGCGAGTGGACGGTCCGGCCGTGGGTGAAGCGAGCGATCCTCCTCTCCTTCGCGCGGTTCGACAACGCGCGCATCGTCGAGGAAGACCTCGCCGCGACGCCGGGGACGCTCGAAGCGGTCAAGCTGCGCTATCGGCTCCCGTCGTACTACGACAAGTTACCCACCAAACGGAATTGGAAGAAGCTCGGCGCGCGCTGCGTCCCGCCGGGCGTCGCACGCTACGGTTCGTACCTCGGCAAGGGAGCGATCCTCATGCCGGGTTACGTGAACGTCGGCGCGTACGTCGACGACGGGACGATGGTCGACACCTGGGCGACGGTCGGCTCGTGCGCGCAGATCGGGAAGAACGTGCATCTCTCCGGCGGCGTCGGGATCGGCGGCGTGCTGGAGCCGCCGCAAGCGATGCCGGTGATCGTCGAGGACGGGGCGTTCGTCGGCTCGCGCTGCATCGTGGTGGAGGGCGTGCGCGTCGGGACCGAGGCGGTGCTCGGCGCGGGCGTGGTGCTGACGGCGTCGACGCCGATCGTCGACGTGCGCGGT
>DATHLL010000455.1:0-3579 GCA_035488195.1 Candidatus Elarobacter sp.
CAGACGTCCAGGTGGCGCGACTTCCGCTGCTCGGTCGATTCCGCCATGCGCGAAAGGCGTCCGCGCCGCGGCCGCCGATCACCTCCCGGATGGACGGGGAGCACGCCTCATACGACGGCGCGACCGGGACCGCCGGCGGGCCCGCCTTCGGCGCGGCGCTGCGCGCGCTCGCCGCGGCGAAGGAGTTCGACATCGCCGGGCTCGCGGCGGCGGCCGAACTGGATCCGGCGCTGCTCGAGCGGGTCGCCGCCGGGGAGGCGCGGCTGGCCGTTCCGGCGCTGGCGCGGCTGGCGCGCGCGCTGCGGCTGCGCGCGATCGCGTTCCTGCAGCAGACGGGACTGCTGGGCCTCGAGGTGTACGCCGGCGGGCTGGACCCGCTGTACTTCCTCCCCGAGGGCCCGATCCGGTACGACGCGCGGATCTACATGCGCGAGATCAACCCGCGCCACGCCGTCCCCGAGGGCGACATGACGAAACGGAACCCGGTCCTCAAGGCGCTCGCCGAGGACGCGGTGCTCGACCCGCTCGGGCGGCTCGAGGTCGAGCTGGCGTACCTCTTGCGGGCGGCGGTCCAGGGGACGGGCGGGAGGCTCTAGGCGAGCTTGGCGGGCGGTTTCCCGAGAGGCGGGGCGGCGGCGGGGTGAGAACGCCCGTGGCCTTATGGAGATCGAAGGAAAGCGCATCGCGGCACTGGTGGGAGACGGGTTCGAGGAGTCGGAGCTGATCGAGCCGCGCCGGGCGCTCGAGGAGAACGGGGCGATCGTGACGATCGTCGGCGTCGACGACCGCGCGCTCACGAAGATCCGCGGGAAGCGCGGCCTCGACGAAGGGCAGAGCGTGAAGGCCGAGGAGCTGGTCGCCGACGTGACCGCCGACGACTTCGACGCGCTCCTGATCCCGGGCGGCCAGTCGCCGGACCACATCCGCACGAACAAAGACGTGCAGCGCTTCGTGAAAGAGTTCGACCAGGCGAAGAAGCCGATGTTCGTGATCTGCCACGGCCCGCAGATCCTGATCTCGTCGAACGTCGTGCGCGGCCGCACGCTGACCGGCTACGCCTCGATCGCCGACGACATTCGCAACGCCGGCGGCCTCTACCGCGACCAGCCCGTCGTGAACGACGGCAACTGGGTCACCTCGCGCAACCCCGGCGACCTGATCCTCTTCAACCGCGCCATCCTGGAGAAGCTCGCCGCCCAGAACGCCCCGGTCTAGGTTCTGATGATCATTGCACGAGCGACAAACGAGGATTCGGGCGTTCGGGGCGGCCGACTTTGTGGCATTCGCGCCAGCCGGAACCGGTGTCGATCGCGACGATGTCGGCGGTGAAGTCGAAGGCGCCGGCGCCCTTGAAGAACGCGCTGCCGACCGCATAGGCGTCGACCGGGACCTGGTCGTTCTCGAACTTGCGGATGCGGTCGGCGTCGAAGCCGCCGCTCACCACGATGCGCACGTGGCGGAAGCCTTCCGCGTCGAGCGCGTCGCGCACGTTGTGCACGAGCTGCGCGTTGACGCCGGTCGGCGGGAACGTCCCCATCTGCGGGATCACGCTCTTGTCGACCAGCGTCCCCGAGGTGTCGAGCCGCACGCCCCAGAGCCGCTTGCCGAGCGCGCGCGCGACCGCGACCGACGTGCCGGCGCAGTCGTTGTCGAAGTCGACCAGTGAGATCACGTTGACCGAGCCGTCGATGTGCTCGGCGAACTTCGTCGTTGCGAGCACGGTGTCACCGCCGTATGCGGCGATCAGGGCGTGCGGGACGGTCCCCATCCCGCGCGAGCCCCACCACTCGGCGTTCGCGTCGGTCGAGACGCCGAGCGCGCCGGAGATGTACGCCGCGTAGCCGTCGCCGGTCTGCACGAGATGGTGGTCGAAGCGGGCCGGGAAGAACAGCACTTCCTTGCCGCCGGCCGCGTCGACGATCGCGCGCGCGTTGGTCGCGATCCGCGTGCGGCGCGCGAGCACGCCGAGATACGGCGTCTCGAGGTGCGCGAAGAGCGCGTAGTCGCCTTCGATCGTCATCACCGACTCGAACGGCTCGATCGCGTCGCCGTCGTAGAGCGCCTTCACCGTGAGCTCGTCCCACCCGTCGTACCACGAGCCGTCCGGCTCGCGGCGCCCGCTGCAGAGCTTCAGGATCGCGATCGCCTCGTCGATCCCGCACAGCACCGCGCTGTTTCGCTGGAAGACCTGCATCCGCACGCGCGGATGGTACCTGTCCCGCTCCAGGATCTCGCGCGCGCGGTTGAAGTACGTGTCGGAGTAGTAGCCTTCGCGCATCTTCTCGACCGGCAGGTTGAGGATCGCCGGATCGAGGCGAGGGCGCTGGCTGCGGAGCATGGGACGCCCCTACGGTGGCGTGGAACGAAGCCCTCCTCTCATGGCGACCCTGACCAACCGCGAGATCGCGGACCGGCTGCGCGAGATTCGAACGCTGATGGAGTTCGCCGGCGAGGCGTTCTTCAAGTTCATGGCCTACGAGCGCGCCGCCGAGACGCTGGAGAACGCCGCCCCGCTCGGCGGCGAGATCGACGAGGCGCGGCTGACCGCGCTCCCCGGCGTCGGGAAGAGCATCGCCGCCCGCATCGCGACGATCGCGCGGACCGGGACCGACCCGTACCTCGAGGAGCTGCGCGCGAAGTATCCCTCGACGCTGATGGAGGTGCTCAAGGTCCAAGGCGTCGGGATGAAGACCGCGCAGCAGCTCTTCGAGCGGCTCGGGATCGCCTAGCTCGCCGACCTCGAGCGCGCGCTCGACGAAGGCGCGCTCGCCACGATCCCGCGGCTCGGCGCGAAGTCGATCGAGAACATCCGCCGCGGCGTCCTCTCCTACAAAGGCCGCACGAAGCGCACGCCGCTCGGCGTCGCGCTGCCGATCGCGCGCGAGGTGATCGACTACCTGCGCAAATACACCGACGCGCAGGACCTCACCGCCGCCGGCAGCGTGCGACGCCAAGAGCCGACCGTCGGCGACGTCGACGTGATCTGCACCTCGCAGAACGCGGAGTCCGTCGTCACCGCGTTCACGGCGTGGGACCGCGCCGAGGCCGTCCTCGCGGAAGGGCCGACGAAGGCCAGCATCTGGCTGAACGGCGGCCTGCAGATCGACCTGCGCGTGCTGCCGGCCCATCTGTACGGCAACCTGCTGCAGCACTTCACCGGCTCGCGCGAGCACAACATCCAGTTCCGCGAGCTCGCCGTTCGCAAGAACCTGCGCGTGAGCGAGAACGGGATCGTCGACCTGACCGACGGCCGCACCATCGTCTGCCGCACCGAGGAAGAAGTCTATGCGACGCTCGGGATGGCGTACATTCCGCCCGAGATGCGGCTCGGCACCGGCGAGATCGAGGCCGCGCGCGAGGGGACGCTCCCGCGCCTGGTCGAGCTCGCCGACCTGCGCGGCGACTTCCACCTGCACTCCACGTGGTCCGACGGGCGCGACACGCTCGAAGCGATGGTCGCCGCCGCGGCCGCGCGCGGCTACGAGTACCACGCGATCTCCGATCACTCGTGGGGCCGCGGGGGGATGGGCATGACGCCGACCGACCTGCGCGCGCAGCGCGCCCGGGTGCGCGAGCTCG
>DATHLL010000456.1:0-4162 GCA_035488195.1 Candidatus Elarobacter sp.
GCTGACGAACCAGACCGCGATGGAAGTGGCGGGCAAGGACGCGAACGGTGCGTACGGCGCGGTCGACTTCATCGTCGGCTTCAACTCCAACGTCGCGACGCACTTCCTGACCGCGTTCTACAACAAGTACCACCATCTGCCGGACGTCGGCACCGGCTCGGGCTGGGTCTACGACGCGGTCTACATGCTCGCCGACGTCTACCGCAAGCAGAAGGGCACCGATCCGAAGCAGACGATCGCCTCGCTGAAGGCGATCAAGCACTGGGACGGCGTGCTCGGGACGTTCAACGCCGACGGCGAGGGCAACATGGTGCACTCGGTCTCGATCGGGATGAACGACGGCGGCAAGCTCAAGCTGGTGAAGAAGGTCTCGGGCTAGATGCACCTCGACCCGGTCGCCAACATGCAGCTGCTCGTCAGCGGTCTGGCGATCGGGTCGATCTACGCGCTGGTCGCGCTCGGCTTCGTCCTGATCTACAACGCGGTCGGCGTGGTGAACTTCGCGCAGGGCGAGTTCGTGATGTTCCCCGCCTACATCGCGGCGTCGTTCCTGCTGCCGGCCGTAACCGTGTTCGGCACGGTCGTGCACTGGCAACTCCCGGTCGTCGCGGTGTACCTGCTGGTGCTCGTGCTGATGGTCGCTTTCGGCTTGGTCTTCAACCGGATCGCGTATCACCCGCTGCGCGACCGCGGGTGGCTGCCGGTCGTCATCTCGACGATCGGCGTCTCGATCTTCCTGCGCAACGCCGCGCAGCTCACGTGGGGGAGCCAGCCGCTGGTGATCCCGAGCCTCTTCCCGGTCGACACCGTCGCGGTCGGGCCGCTGCACATCCGCCCGCAGGATCTGGTGATCATCGGCGTCACGGCGGTGCTGATCGCGTTCCAGTACCTGCTCTTCGAGCGGACCACGCTCGGGAAGCAGATGCGCGCGACGGCGCAGGACCGCACGACCGCGCGTCTGATCGGGATCCGCGTCGGGCGCATCGTCGCGATCACGTTCGTCTACAGCGCGCTGCTCGGGACGATCTCCGGCCTGCTGGTCGCGCCGCTGTTCACGGTCACCAAGGAGATGGGCGGGCTGATCGCGCTCAAGGCGTTCGCGGCGAGCATCGTCGGCGGCTTCGGCAGCATCCCCGGCGCGATCGTCGGCGGCCTCGCGATCGGCGTCATCGAGACGTTCGGCGGATTCTACCTCTCCTCGGCCTACGTCGACGCGATCGCCTTCGTCATCCTGATCGCCGTCCTGCTGGTGAAACCGTCCGGCCTCTTCGGCGAACGCATCGCAGAGAAAGCCTGATGCCGCCTCCCGAAAACGCGCCCCGCCCGAACGTCACCCTGAGCCTGTCGAAGGGTGAGCCGCGGCGGCGGCGTTGGCTCGGGATCGCCGCGCTGATCGTCGTGCTCGCGCTTCTCCCGGCATTCGTGAAGTCGGACTACGTCCTCACGCTGCTCGACCTCGCCGGCATCTACGCGATCGCCGTGATGGGACTCGGAATCTTGCTCGGCTTCGCCGGGCAGATGTCGCTGGCGCAAGCGGCGTTCCTCGGGATCGGGGCGTACACGTCGGGCTGGCTGACCACGCACCTCGGCTGGTCGGTGTGGGCGGCGATGCCGTGCGCGGTGCTGCTGAGCGCGCTGGTCGGGCTCGCCGTCGGCTATCCGTGCCTGCGGCTCTCGGGGCACTATCTCGCGCTGGCGACGATCGGGTTCGGGATCATCACGCAGCTCGTCCTCATCAACTGGAAGGACGTCACCAACGGCAGCGACGGGATGACCGGGATCCCGCCGCCGCAGCTCGGCCCGTGGATGCTCGACACGTACGGGCGCTACTACTACCTGGTGCTCGCGATGGTACTGCTGTGCGCGTACGTCGCGTGGCGGATCAAGAGCACGCGCGCCGGCCGCGCGCTGCACGCGATCCGCGAGAACGAGATCGCCGCGCGCGCGACCGGGATCGACGCGACGCGCTACAAGATCGTCGCGTTCGTGCTGGCCGGCGCGTACGCCGGGCTCGCCGGCAGCCTTCTCGCGCACGACATCAAGTTCATCAGCCCCGACTCGTACTCGTTCGACCAGTCCGTCGTCTTCCTGGTGATGCTGATCCTCGGCGGGTCGTCCTCGATCAGCGGCGCGATCATCGGCGCGCTGCTGCTCACGATGCTCCCCGAGGTGCTGCGCCCGCTGAAGAGCTCGTACATCATGGTCTACGGCGCGGCGGTGATCGCGATGATCGTCTTCATGCCGCAGGGGCTGGTCGGGCTCTTCGCCGCGCTGCGCGCGCGCTTCGAGCACCGGCCGCCGCCGGCCGACGCCGCGCCCGCCGGACTCGTCGGCGAAGCGGAGGCGGCCCCCGCATGAGCGCGCCCGACGCCGCGACCGCGAACGCGGCCGCCGCCGCGGAGAGCGGCCTGCTCGAGATCCGCGGACTGATCAAGCGCTTCGGCGGCGTGACCGCGGTGAACGCGCTCGACATGACGGTCCGCGCCGGCGACGTGCACGCGCTGATCGGGCCGAACGGCTCGGGGAAGACGACGACGCTCAACGTGATCTCCGGGCTCTACCGCGCCGACGGCGGCTCGGTGCGCTTCGACGGCGCGCAGCTCGCCGGCCGCCCCGCGCACGAGATCGCGCGCCGGGGGATCGCGCGCACGTTCCAGAACATCCGCCTCTTCGGCGAGCTGACCGTCGCCGACAACGTGATGATCGGCCGCCACGTCCGCACGCGGACCGGCTTCGTCGGCGCGCTGCTCCCCGGGGGTGCGACGGCGCGCGAGGAGCGCGAGACGCGCGAGAAGGCGCGCGAGCTGCTGCGCTTCGCCGGGCTCGAGCACGCCGCCGAAGCACCGGCGCGGAGCCTGCCGTACGGCGACCAGCGGCGGGTCGAGATCGCGCGCGCGCTCGCCGGCGAGCCGCGGCTGCTGCTGCTCGACGAGCCCGCGGCCGGGATGAACCCCGCCGAGACCGACACGCTGGTCGCGCTGCTGCGCGCGATCCGCGAGCGCGGGACGACGCTGCTCCTGATCGAGCACGACATGAACCTCGTGATGTCGGTCAGCGACACGATCACCGTGCTGAATTTCGGCCAGCACATCGCCGAAGGGCCGCCGGACGCGGTCGCGCGGAACCCCGACGTGATCGCGGCGTATCTCGGCGGAACGCTCGATGCTGCTTGAGATCGAAAGCCTGGTCGCGCGCTACGGCGCGGTCGAGGCGCTCCACGGGATCTCGCTCGGCGTCGCGGAGGGCGAGATCGTCTCGCTGCTCGGCGCGAACGGTGCGGGAAAGAGCACGACGCTCAAGGTGATCTCGCGCGTCCTCGCGCCGGCCTCCGGCGAGGTGCGCTTCGCGGGGCGTTCGCTCGACCGGCTCGATCCGGAGGACGTCGTCGCGCTCGGGATCGCGCACGTCCCCGAGGGCCGCCGCATCTTCCCCGGGCTCACCGTGATCGACAACCTCCGGCTCGGCGCGACGGCGCGGCGGGCGAGCCGCGCGGAGACGCAGCGCGACGTCGACGAGGTGCTGACGATCTTCCCGAAGCTGCGCAGCCTCGCCGGCAAGCTGGGCTGGACGCTCTCCGGCGGCGAGCAGCAGATGCTCGCGATCGCCCGCGGGCTGATGGCGCGCCCGAAGCTGCTGCTCCTCGACGAACCCTCGCTCGGGCTCGCCCCGCTGGTCGTCAAGGACGTGATGGAGACGATCGCGCGGATCGCGCGCGACGGGACCACCGTCCTGCTGGTCGAGCAGAACGCGCACCTCGCGCTGCAGATAGCCAGCCGTGCCTACGTGCTGGAAACGGGCCGCGTCGCGCTCAGCGGTGAGGCGAAGACGTTGCTCGCGAGCGAGGAGATGCGCCGCGCCTACCTCGGCAGCGCGGTCCGCGTCGCGAAGGACTCGGCCGCCGCCCGCGCACAATAGCGACAACGGCTGACGGCACGGAGCGGGTGCGTCACGCCTTCGGCTTCCGAGAGGGCTGTATTCTCGCATGAAGCGCTACGACGTGTTCCTCAGCGATGGCCATCGTCTCACCACCAACGAGGACGGCTACCGCGCGATCGTCGCCGGACTCAACGCCACGCTCGCGCAGCGGCTGGTCCGCGTGAACACGGTGCGCGGCGAGCGCGTCTCCCACGCGATCGAGCTCAACGTCGACCACGTCGTCACG
>DATHLL010000457.1:0-8629 GCA_035488195.1 Candidatus Elarobacter sp.
TGGACGGCGTTCCATGACATCGGTGCTCCGCGGCGACGACGCCGCCGTGATCGTCGTCGGGGGCGGTCACGCGGGCTTCGAGGCGGCGCTCGCGGCGGCGCGCCTCGGCGCCGAGACGCTCTTGGTGACCGGCGACCCGGATCGCATCTGCACGCTCGCCTGCAACCCGTCGATCGGCGGGAGCGCGAAGGGCCAACTCGTCCGCGAGATCGACGCGCTCGGCGGCGCGATGGCGCGCGTGACCGACCGCGTCTCGCTGCACGCGCGCTTCCTGAACGAGTCGAAGGGCCCGTCGGTCCGCGCGCTTCGCGCCCTCGCCGACAAACCGTCGTACGTCCGCGTCGCGAGCGCGACGGCGGCCGCGCAGCCGAGTCTAACGGTGGTACGCGGCATGGCGGAGGATCTCGTCGTCGAGGCGGGCGCGGTGCGCGGCGTGGCGCTCGCCGGCGGCCGCGTCCTGCGCGCCCCGAACGTCGTCCTCGCAACCGGCACGTTCCTCGGCGGCAAGACCTTCCGCGGCGACGAGGTCCGCGCCGAGGGCCGCTTCGGCGAGGCCCCCGCGATCGGCCTGAGCGGCGCGCTCGCGCGCCTCGGCTTCTCCATGGGCCGCCTGAAGACCGGAACGCCCCCGCGCGTCGACCGCACGACGCTCGACCTCGCCGCGATGACCGAACAGCGTCCGAGCGCGACCCCGCTCCCGTTCTCGTACGCGAGCCCGCGAGCGTTCGCAGGCCCGCAACTCCCGTGCTGGATCGTCGACACCAACGAACGCACGCACGCACTAGTCCGCGAGAACCTCCACCGCTCGCCGCTCTACGGACTCGACCTGATCCGCGGGATCGGCCCGCGGTACTGCCCGTCGATCGAGGACAAGGTCGTCAAGTTCGCCCACAACCCGACGCACCAGATCTTCGTCGAGCCGGAGGGCTGGGACGAGCCGACGTTCTACGTCGGGGGCTTCTCGACGTCGCTCCCCGCCGACGTCCAGCTCGCGATGCTCCGCACGCTCCCCGGCTTCGGGAACGTCGTCATGCTCCGCGCCGGCTACGCGGTCGAGTACGACTTCGTCCAGCCGACGGAGCTCGACCCCAGCCTAGAAACCCGCCGCATCGCCGGCCTCTTCCACTGCGGCCAGCTCAACGGCACGAGCGGCTACGAGGAGGCCGCCGCCCAGGGCCTGATCGCCGGCATCAACGCCGCCCAGCGCGCCCACGGCCGCCCCCCGCTCCGCCTCGGCCGCGAGACCTCGTACATCGGCGTCCTCATCGACGACCTGGTGACACGCGGAGTGGACGAACCGTACAGAATGCTTACCTCGCGCGCCGAACACCGCGTGCTCCTGCGCCACGACAACGCCGATTTGCGCCTGACCCCGATCGCCCGCGACCTGGGCCTGATCGACGACGAGACTTGGTCCGCCTTCACCGCCCGCCGCGACGCACTCGCCCAAGCCCGCCGCCACGCCGACCAGACACGAATCGGCGCAGACGCCCTCGCCGCATCGCCCGACACGGATGCCGCCGCCGGCCGCAACGCCGAACGGAGTCTGCCGCAGGGCGCGACACTCGCCGACGCGCTCCGCCGACCGGACGTGACCGTCGCCGACGTCCTGAACCGCTTTCCGGCCGAGATCCCGCGGGAGATCGCCGCGCGCGCGGAGATCGAGATCAAAATGGAAGGCTACGTCCGCCGCCAACAGGAGGCGATCGACCGCGCCGCCCGCGACGAGGCGGTCGCGCTCCCGCCCGACCTCGACTACACGACGATCCGCGCGCTCTCGAGAGAGGCGCGCGAAAAACTCGAACGCGCCCGCCCCCGAACGCTCGGCACCGCTTCCCGAATCCCCGGCATCACCCCCGCGGACGTCGCGCTGGTCGCCGTCCACGTCCACCGCCTCACGAGCGAGCGCGTCCCCACGCCGGCGTGACCCCGCTCCCGGATCCGGACGCGAAGGCGGCGCTCCTCGCCGCCGGCATCGACGAACCGCTCGCAGCTCGCCTCGCGACCTACGCCGCGCTCGTCCTCGACGCGAACCGCCGCTTGAACCTGACCGGAGCCAAGACCGGCGCCGCGTTCGCCGAGCACATCCTCGACGCGCTGACCCTGCGTGACGACGTGCAAGGCCCGCTCATCGACATCGGATCCGGCAACGGCGTACCGGGGATCCCGCTCGCCCTCGCAACCGGCGCGACGATCACGCTCCTCGAACCGATCAAGAAACGCGCCCGCTTCCTCCACGACGCGCTCACCGCGCTCGCTCTCGACGGCATCGTCCTCGCCGCCCGAGCCGAAGACGCGGCCCGCGACCCGTCCCACCGCGAACGGTACGTCACCGCCACCGCCCGCGCCGTCGCAAGCGCCCCCACCGTCGCGGAACTCACCGTCCCGTTCCTCACGATCGGCGGCCGAGCACTGCTCCAGCGCGGCTCGCTCGAGCCTCCTGAACGAAACGCCGTGGCCGACGCCGCCCTGGTCCTCGGCGCGGAGCTCATCGAAGAGCGCTCCCTCGACGGAAACCGCCGACTCCTCGTGCTCGAAAAGCGCATGCCGACGAGCCCCCGCTTCCCGCGAAAAAACGGCGTCCCCACGAAACGCCCGCTCTGCACGAACTAGCGCTGATCGTTCTTGTCGGTCAGCGCCTCCACCATGACACCGAAGAGATGCTCCGCGACGAATTCGATGATCCAGCCGACGAGCACGAGGAACGGCTCGACCAGACTGGCAAGCAAGCTCAACGCGGCCAAGCCAACATCGAAGACAGACATAGCGAGTCGTACTACCGTCCAGCCTCCTACGGGTGTCAACGCAAGAGAATGATGATCCCGAATGATGCCTGGATGCTGCCTGGAGGAGGTGGCGGTGGGCGGTGCTGCGGCGGGTGCTTTCGGAGGCGCGGAGCCCTGGAGGGGCGGGAGCGCCGGAGAACGCAGCGACCGGAGCGCAGGAAGCGCGCAGGGAGCGTGCCCGCCGCAGCACCGCCCACCGCCACTTCCGAGCCACCACCGTTCCACGTGAAACAGCGACTTTGCATCGCAAGGCAACGTTCCCCGTGGAACGCCCTTACGGCGGCGACCGGCAAGCGGTAGAATAGGCCGGTCGTGCGCCACCCCCTCGACGACGTTCTGACCACGATTCTCCCCGGCGCGCACGTCTATGCCGTAGGCGGCCGGGTCCGGGACGAGTTCCGGCAACGCCTCGGCGGCGTCGAACGCCCCCCGAAGGACCTCGACTACGTCGTCACCGGCCTGCCGCTCGAGGACCTGCTCGAAGCGCTCCGCCGGGCCGGACGGGTCGACGTCGTCGGAGCCTCGTTCGCCGTGCTGAAGTTCCGCCACCCGGCCGGCGAGGCCGACATCGCGCTCCCCCGGCGCGAGCGGTCCACCGGGGTCGGCCACAAGGAGTTCGCCGTCGAGTCAGGCCCGCAGATCCCGCTCGAGGACGACCTCCGCCGCCGCGACTTCCGGATGAACATGATCGCGCGCCGGCTCGCGGACGACCAGGTGATCGACCCGTACGGCGGGATCGAGGACATCGTCGCCGAGCGGATCGACATCGTCGAGGAGGTCGCGTTCGAGGAAGACCCGCTGCGGATGCTCCGGGCCGCCCAGTTCGCCGCCCGGTTCGGCTACGAGCCGACGCCGCGGACGCTGGAGGCCATGCGCACGTCGGCGGCCCTCGTCACGACGGTCTCGGCGGAGCGCATCGGCGAGGAGCTCGGCAAGCTCATGGCCGCGGCCCGCCCATCGATCGGCCTCGAGATTCTGCGGTCTACGGACGTCCTCGAGCACCTCTGGCCCGAGCTGCTCGAGGGCATCGGCGTCGACCAGAACGACTGGCACGCCTACGACGTCTACCGCCACAACCTCGCGACGGTCGACGCCGCCCCGCCCGGCGACCTCACGCTGCGCCTCGCGGCGCTGCTGCACGACGTCGGAAAGCCGCGCACAGCCGCGCCGCGCCCGGACGGCCGCGGAAACTCGTTCTACCAGCACGAGCAGGTCGGCGCCGAGATGGTCCCGGCGATGCTCGCACGGCTGCGGCTCCCGAACGAAACCGTCGAAACGGTGGCGCACCTGGTCCGCCACCACATGTACGCCGCCGACCCCGAAACGCCCGAGAAGACGCTGCGCCGCTTCGTCCGCCGCATCGGCGTCGAGCACCTCGCGCGGCTCTTCGCCCTGCGGGCCGCCGACATCGAAGGCTCCGGCCTGCCGAAACGCGGCGAGGCGAACGAGACCTTCCAGGCGCGCGTGGCGGCGGTCGTCGCCGCCCAGCCGGCGTTCAGCGTCCGGGATCTCGCGATCTCGGGCGCGGACGTGATGGCGCTGTTCGAGCGGAAAGGCCTCGCTCCGTCAGGATTTCGCGGAGACCGGCGGGTCGGGGAGGTGCTGCAGGCGCTGTTCGAGGAGGTCACCGACGACCCGTCTCGGAACGAGGCGGGCTCGCTCGCCGAGCGTGCGGAACGCTATATCGACGAGCATTTCTCCGCGTCCGCGTAGGGTCGATGTTGTCCGCGGTTGTTCCAGCACAGAAGACGGCGCGCGTCATCGCGATCGTCAACCAAAAAGGCGGGGTCGGTAAGTCGACGACCGCCGTCAACCTCGGCGCGTCGCTCGCGCTGCTGGGCCGGCGCGTCCTGGTGGTCGACATCGACCCGCAGGGAAATACCACGACAGGGGTCGGCGTCGACAAGCGCTCCGTCGAGCGCGACGTCTACGACGTGCTGCTCCGGCAGACGCCGGTCGCCGAGGTGGCGCGGCCGACCGAAGTGGAAAACCTGTTTGTCGTTCCGGCGACGCTGAACCTGGCCGGCGCCGAGGTCGAGCTCGTCTCGGCGCTGCAGCGCGAAAACCGGCTGAAATCGGCGCTTTCGAAGAGCGTTCACGACTACGACGAGGTGCTGATCGACTGCCCGCCGTCGCTCGGGCTGCTGACGATCAACGCGCTGACCGCGGCGAACGAGGTGATCATCCCGGTCCAAGCCGAGTACTACGCGCTCGAAGGGCTCAGCCAGCTCGTCGCGATCGTGCGGCGCATCAAGGAAGGGCTGAACCCGGAGCTCACGATCCGCGGCGTGCTGATCACGATGTTCGACGGACGTACCAAGATCGCGACCGAGGTTCTCGAGGAGGTGCACCGGTACTTCCCCGACCGCGTCTTCCAGACGCAGATCCCGCGCAACATCCGCCTCTCCGAGGCGCCCTCGTACGGCAAGCCGGCGATCCTGTTCGACGTGAAGAGCCGCGGCGCGCAAGCGTATCTCTCGCTTGCCAGGGAGCTCGCGCCGTGACGAAGCGCGGGCTCGGGCGCGGTTTGAGCGCGCTGCTCGGCGACGAGAGCACCGCCGACGTCACCACCGCGGCGCCGAAGCGCGATCTCCAGCAGATCCCGCTGGCGAAGATCGTCCCCAACCCGCGCCAGCCGCGCACGTTCTTCGCGCCGGAGGCGCTCGAGGAATTGCGCGCGTCGATCGCCGCGTTCGGCGTCCTCGTCCCGGTGATCGTGCGCGAGCGCGGCGACGGCTACGAGCTGATCGCCGGCGAGCGGCGCGTGCGCGCCGCGAAAGCCGCGGGGCTCGAGACGATCCCCGCGCTGGTCCGCGCGTCGGACGACCGCGAGTCGCTCGAGGTCGCGATCATCGAGAACCTGCAGCGCGAGAACCTCGACCCGCTCGAAGAGGCGATGGGCTTCCAGCATCTGATGGAGTCGTACGCGTTCACGCAGGAGCAGGTCGCGGAGCGCGTCGGGAAGAGCCGCCCGTCGATCGCGAACGCGATGCGACTGCTCTCGCTCTCCGACGAGGTGAAGCAGTTCGTGCGCGACGGCAAGCTCAGCGCGGGACACGCGCGCGCGCTGCTCGCGCTGCCGGTCGAACGGCGCGAGGTGCTCGCGCGGCGCGCGATCGACGAGGGCCTCTCGGTGCGCGCGCTCGAGCGGCTCACACAGGACGGCGCGCCGAAGCGCGCGCGCGCGAACGCATCGCCGGCGTCGCGCGCGAGCGCCGACGACGAAGCGTTCGTCGAGCGCCTGCGCTACAAATACGGCACGAAAGTGCGCGTCGTTCCGGCCGAGCGCGGCGGAACGATCGAGCTGCAGTACAGCGATCCGTCCGATCTGACGCGCATCGTCGACCTGCTCTTGGGAGAGACGCCGTGAACGCGACGATGCGCACGACGTGCGCGCTGCTGTGCGCCGCGACGCTCGGCGCCGCGCCGGCTCCGGCGCAGCCGCGCTACGGACCCGTGCCGCACAGCGCGCAAACCGTGGTGGTGAAGAAGTACGTCGACGCGCTGCGCGCCGGCGATTACGACGCAGCATTCGCGCTGCTCGCCGACGAGGAGCGCAAGTACTTCGGGAGCGCGGCCGCGTTCCGCAGCGTCTTCGACGCCGACGGCTTCGTGCTGAAGAGCGCGTCGGTCGTCGGCGCGCGCGGCGACGATCGCGGCCGCGTGTTCTTCGTGCGCGAGCGCGTCGGCTACGTGAACCATGCGAACGACGCGCGCGAGGAGACGGACGCGACGGTCCCGATCGGCGTCCTTCCCGAGCACGGCACGCTGCACGTGAAGGACCCCGGGAAGCCCTACCGCGCGTTCGCGACCGAGTCGTCGGCCGACGGCTCCGGGCTGCGCGTGACGGTGAAGAAGGTCGAGTTCTATCCCGACCGGATCGGCGTGGTGCTGACGTTCCGCAACCTCGGCGACGACGTCGTGACGGTGCTGCCGTACGGGAAGAGCGTGCTGCGCGACGACCGCGGCGGCATCTACCGGCTGATCGCGACGAAGAACTGGTTCGTCACCGACAAGCGGCTCTACCAGGGGATCCCGCTGGCGCCGAACTCGCAGTACACCGGTTCGCTGGCGTTCGCCGCGCCGCGGCTCGGCGACGTGCGGCGCACCCTGACGCTGACGGTCGCGCCGGCGCTCCGCGAGGGCGGCGAGGCGCCGTTCGAGCTGACGATCCCGATCGTTCCGCACGCCTAGCGAATCCGCCGACGAGAGGAACCGCCTTGCGGGCCACGGAACGGTCGCACCGCCCGGCGGCGTGGTTCAGGAGGTCGCCGGGGTCTTTCCGTTCTCACGGGAGTCGCATCCATGCGTCGCATCGTCATGTCCCTCGCCGTCCTGAGCGCGCTCGCGCTCGGCGCATGCAGCGGCGGAGGGTCGGTCCTCAGCTTCGACAACAACTCGCAGCCCGACCGGACCATCGTGACGGTTCAGGGCCCCTCGAACATCGCCCGGGTGCTGCCGGGGAGCTCGATCGCGATCAGCGCGACGCCGGTCCGCGGCTCGCAGAACGGCGTGGTGAACGGCAACCGGTTCGTGTGGAGCGCGGCGCTGCTCGCGTCGGGGACCTATACCGTGAACGCGCTCGGCCAGACGAAGGCGTGCGGGAGCATCCAGTACGCGCCCGGCGGGACCGGCGCGTTCGCGCTGACCGCCGACATGAGCCTGTACGTCACCATCGACCCGACGAACGAGGCGAACATCATCTTCACGCCGCCGGCGATCTTCCCGCTGCCGGCCGGCGCTCCGGCCGGCTCGACGGCGAACCCGACGTATCCGTACTGCGTGGTGGTCACGGCGACGCCGCTCGACAGCGGCGGCCACCCGCAGGGCGGCGAAGCCGGCTCGATCACCGTCGCGGTCGTGAACCCCGCGGCCCCGACCCAATAGAGGCGCGCTCGCGCATGGCGACGACGAGGAGCGGCGACGCTCCTCGTTCGCGTTTGCGGGGCGTCTACGCGATCGTCGACCCCGACCGCGCCGAACCGATCGCCTTCACCGAGGCGCTGCTCCGGGGCGGAATCCGCTTGCTCCAAGTCCGCGCGAAGTCGGGGATCGACGGCGCGACCCTGATCGGGATCGCGACGCGCGTCCGCGCCGCCGGCGGCCTGACGCTGGTGAACGACGACGTCCGCCTCGCCCGCCTCGCCGACGGCGTCCACCTCGGCCAGGAGGACGCCGCACCGCTGGACCTCCCGGAGCTCCGCCGCGCCCTCGGCCCGGCCGCGATCATCGGTCTCTCCTGCGGTACGCCGCAGGAAGCGCGCGCCGCCGACCCGTCCGTGATCGACTACGTCGGCGCCGGCCCGGCCTTCGCCAGCCCCTCGAAACACGACGCCGGCCTGCCGATCGGCCTGAGCGGCGTCCGCGCGGTCGCCGAAGCGACCTTGCTCCCCACCGCGGCGATCGGCGGGATCGGCCCCGCGACGATCGCCCGCATCCCGCAAACCGGCGCAACGATGGCCGCCGTCATCTCCGCCCTCATCTGTGCCGACCCGGAATCCGCCGCCCGCGACCTGGTCCTCCGCTGGAACGCCTCTGCGGGATGAAGCAGTGAAACGCCGGACCGCGCACCACACGGAACGTTCATCGGCATGACGGTCGTCGCGACGGTCGGCACGACGCACCCGCTCGCCTTCGCGGGCCTGACCTTCGCGATGCTCGCGCTCGCCGACGACGCGGCCCGCCCGGTCGCCGTCATCGCCGGCATCACCGCGCAGGACGCATCGCGCGTCCAGACGCGCATCCCGATCGACGCCGCGACGATCTGCGCGCAATTCGACGCGCTGCGCGACGCGAACGTCGAAGCGATCCACATCGGCGCGCTGCTCTCGGCCGAATCGGTC
>DATHLL010000458.1:0-12455 GCA_035488195.1 Candidatus Elarobacter sp.
GAGACGTAGAAGTTCACGGCGTCTTGGGCCTGGCCGTCGAACCACAGGAACGGCGTGATCTTATCGCTCACGGGAGCGTCATCATCCAGTCGTTGCCGAACTTGTCGACGACGTTGCCGAAGCGGCCGCCCCAGAACGCCGGCGCGATCTCGCGCTTCACGGTGCCGCCATCGGCGAGCGCCGCGAAGATTCGCTCGCCGCGCGCGCCGTCCTCGACGTTGAGCGCGAGCGAGATGTTGCCTTCCTCGGGATCGATCGGCTTGCGCTCCATCCCGTCGGAGCAGAAGAACGAGGCGACGTCGGAGGTGAACGACGCGTGCATGATGTCGTTCTCCATGCCGGGCGGCATCATCGCCTGGGCGGGCGATCCGCCGACCTTCATCGCCTCGTAGTCGCCGCCGAAGACGCTCTTGTAGAACTCGAGCGCTTCGGCGCAGCGCCCGTACAGGAAGAGATAGGTTTCAGCTCAGAGGCCATGGTCGGTTCCTTCTGCGGGCAGGCTGCCGCCGGTCAGTTCACCTTGACGCGGAACTTCGCGACGATCGTTCCGTTCACTGCGAGCGAGCCGCCGCTGTAGGTGAACGTCACGACGCCGCCCGCCTGCGAGGGCGTGCACGTCAGTGGTCCGGGCGTCGTGATGCAGGTCGCGCTCCCCGCGACGTACGTGCTGTTCGCCGCGATGGTGTCGCTGATCGCGAACGACTGGATCGCGAAGGCGCGCCGGTTCGTGAACGTGAGCGTGTACTCGAGCACGTCGCCGGGGACGGCGCTGATGCTGGTGCCGGGACCGGTCGACTGGGTGATGTTCGCGACCTGCTTCGCGAGCGCGGCGGCCGTGAAGGTCGTCGTCACCGAGCCGGACGTGAGCGTCTCGCCGCCGTATTGCGTCGGATCGTACGGAACGCTGCCGTGCGCGGTGTTCACCGCGGTCCCGCTCGACGCGCTCGGCGTTCCGACGACGGTCAGCGTCGCGGTCGCGCCCGAGCTCAGATTGGTCACCGTGGCGACGACGGTCTGCGCGCCCACGGACGACGTCACCGCGCACGTTCCCGTCCCGCCGCTGACGGCGCACGACGGCGGCGTCGTCGCCGAGATCGTCACGTTCGCCGGAACCGGATCGGTGATCGCGCCGCTCGGATCGGTGAAGAAGCCCGTGTTCTTCATCGCGACCCAGTAGAACATCGAGTCGCCCGGACCGGCGAGCGTCGTCCCGGTCTTCGTCACCGTGAACGTCGCGGGAACCGAGGCGAGATCGTTCACGACGTCGCTCCCGGTCGCGATCCCGGTCTTGCTGCCGACCTGCGCGCCGGCCGTCGTGTACTCCCACAGCGTCCACGCCGTGCCGCTCCCGATCTGCTCGCACGCGACGAGGTGCCCGTTCGGGATCACCGCGGCGCCGGTGAGGCTTCCGGTCGGCCCGTTCAGGGTCGTCGGCCCGGTGACGTTGCCGGTGCTCGCGTTGATCGTGTAGAGGCTCTGCGTGGCGACGACGTAGAGCGTCTCGTTGTTCGAGGCGGTCGGGACGACGACGATGTCGCCGTTCGTGCCGATCGAGGCCGAAAGCGTGAGCGTCTTCTTGACCGCGGCGGTCGACGGATCGACCCAGAGCACGGTGTTCGCGGAGGACATCGTCACCAGGCAGCCGGTCGCGCAGTACATCGTCGTCGGGTCGAACGAGAGCCGCGCGTTCGGGCTCGCCGGGAGCCCGGCGATCGTGCCGACGACCGCGCCCGCGGAGAACGCGGTCGCGGCGCTCGGAGCGCCGGCGTTGAACGTCGACTTGACGAGTTGGCCGGACGCGTTCGTGACGTACAGGTTCCCGCTCAGGTCTTGCGCGAGGTTCTGCGCGCTCGTCCCGCTGAAGAGCGCTCCGTACGACTGGACGACCGCACCGGTGGCGGTGTCGACGAGGTAGACGCCCGCGCTGTCGCTCAGCGCCATGACCGTCGCGGCCGATACGGCGGCTGCCGCGGCCAGCACGAACGACGCAGCGAACACCGCGACCGTCGAAAGACGACGCCACAACATCCGTTGTTCTATCGGCAGCCGATCGGGTGCTCTGAACCCGGCGCGAAAAAGAGGAGACGCTTCTCTCGAAGCGCCTCCTCGGTTCCGACAAGAGTCGCAGCGCGTCAGCCGTGATGACGGCGGTAGTACGCCTGACGGCGTGCCGCGGCACGCTGCTCGGCGCGTTTCTGCCGCACCTTGTGGTTATAGTTGGTGATCAGCACCGCGGCCGCCGCGCCGCCGACCAGGATGTTGCGCGTGCTCGCCGCGCCGTCGGCCAGCGCCGGCGCGATCGCCCCGAAGGTCATCGTCGCGGCGAGGGCCGCCGCAGTGAGCGTCTTGTTCATAGCGGTTTCGGCGTACCCGGCGTCCGCAGGCGGCTAACCCCCCGTTTCGGTGGTGCTTGCATCAGCGCCACGTGGCGCCGGCCGGGATGAAGCGCGACGCGAGGACGAACCCGCCGCCGTTGCTGAAGGTCGTGTGCCAGACGTAGTCGCGCGGCAGCGGGCTGCAGTGCGCGTAGCTGCCGGAGCCGTGCGCGGCGTTCCAGGCCAGCGAGGTTCCGGCCGGGCGCACCGGACGGAAGCCCGTCTCGTCGGCGAGCGGATACGTCTCGCCGCGCGCCGCGGCGAGCAGTGCGGCGTCGAACGCGCGATACCCCGATCGTTGGACGAGCGTCGCGCTCGTCACGGCCCCTTGCGCGCCGACGTGCACGCGCACCGCCACGTTGTACTCGGCGCCGAGCGGCAGCGGCTTCGAGACGGCCGGGTAGGCGGGAACGCCCGCATGGATCACGTCCGGAACTTTGCAGGACGAGCCGTGTGCGGCGCTCCAGCCGGCGGGATAGACCGGTTGGACGAGCGAGATCGCGTCAGGATGCCGCGGTCCGATCACCGCCGCCGAGCGAATCGTGCCCGCGACCGGGGCGCAGTCGCGCAGCACCGGTTGGAAACGGTTGATCATCAGGACGTGCTTGACGTGTGCGGCGACGTCGGGATACGCCGTCGAAAGGATCCGCACGTCGCGCGGCTTCCCGGCGCGGTCGAGATCGAGCGCGAACGTCACCACGTGCGCGGCGCCGAAACGCGCGATCGCCGCGGCCGGGTCCATGAGCTGCATGGTAGGCAGCCCGCGGCTCGGTGACGGACACGCCGCGCCGGCGTCCGCGACCAGCGGGGGTTGCGCCGGCTGCGCCGCGTATGCGAGCACCGGGGAGATCGACTGCGTGAGCACCGCGACGACGGCGAGCGATCCGAGCGCGGCGCCGAGACCTGCCGACGAGAGGCGCAAGCGGCGCGGGCTCGCGTCGAGCAGACACTCGATGCGGGTGACGATCGTCGAGCGCGTCGTGCCGGCCGCGCTCGCCGCGACGAGCGGCGCGGGTTCGCCGATGCGCGTCGCGAGGTCGGCGATGACGCGGGCGAACGCGTCGCCGGAACCGGTGCGCGTGACGACGCAGTCGTCGCACGCGATCTCGCGCTCGGCCGAGACGCGGCGCATCACGAACCACGCCGCCGGATTCAGCGCCAACAGCGCTTCGACGACCCGCGCGAGCGCGTTGGTCCAGACGTCGAGCCGCTGCAGGTGCGCGGACTCGTGCACGATGATACTTTCCATCGCCTCGGTGCCGAGCTCGCCGGCGAGCGCCGCCGGAAGGACGACGGCGGGCCGCACGAACCCGAAGGCGACCGGGACGCCGACCCGCGGTGAGACCAGCACCGGATACGCGTGCGAGGACGACCACGGTGCGGCGCTGCGCCGGATCGCGCCGAGCTCGCGAACCGCGAACGCGAGCTTTAGAAAGCGCGCGCACGCCGCGAGCAGCCATACCAGCGCAACCGCAGCCGCGAGCGGCTCCGGTATCGCGATCCGCGCGCGGCCGAGCGGTGCGCTCGCCGTTGCGGAGGCCGCGATGTCTTCGGCCGTGCGCGCAGCCGCCGGGCTGACGTCGGCCGAAGTACCGTCGGCCGCACGAACGTCGGCCGCGCGGCTCGCCGGCGCGATGGCGCGCCGGTGTGTCGTAATGACCGCGTGGTCGACCGGTGCGACGCGGTGCGCCGGCGCGGCGGCGAGCTCGCCGGGCGGCGTCGCGGACCGCGACGGCGCCGGTTGTCGTGCGGTGAGCGCGGCCGTGACGACCGGGACGACCAACAGCGCGACGAGCGCGCAGAGCCAGACCGCGTGGCGCGTCGCCGCACCGAGCCCGCGGAGCGATCGCAGCACGAGCCACACGGCGCCGGCGATCAGGACGCCTTGCCAAAGACCGGTGAGGACGACGGAAGCGATCGCGAGGACCGCTTGGTTCACGAGAGCGTTCATGTGCGGCGGCCTTTCGTCTTGCGCTCGAGGAGCTGGCGGATCTGCTCGCGCTCCGCGGCGCGCAGCGGCACGTCGTCGAGCAGCGCCATCGCGAGCGCGTTCGGCGAGTTCCGGAAGAAGCGCGACAGCACGTGGTTCACCGCCGACCGCGCGGCGTCGCCGCGCTCGACCAGCGGGCGGTAGGCGAACGCGCGACCCGCTTCCTTGTGTGCGACGTAGCCCTTCTGCTCGAGCGTGCGCAGGGTGGAGAGCACGGTGTTGTACGCGAGATCGGGCGGGGTGAGCGCGGCGGCCACCTCCGCGACGGTCGCGCTCCGCCGCTCCCACAAGACTTCCATCAGCCGCAGCTCGTGGTCGGTGAGCACGAGCGCTTTCTTCCGGGGCATTGCACCTCCTAGTATCGTAGTTGCACGGTACACGGAAAAACTTCCCGTGTCAACTAGTATCCTAGGAGAAAAGCGCGATTTCGAGCGTTCAGCCGCTGTCGGCGACGCCCGCGTACCGCGGCGCTGCGGCCGCCGTCGCGGCGGCACGGGCGTCGGCGACGTAGATCGCCATCCCGGCTTTCCGCCCGAGCGCTTCGAGCGCCGAGATCTCGAGCTGCGAGTAGCCTTTCTCGCCCTCGCGGCGGCCGAGGTACAGCACGCCGAGGAGATCGGGGTTCTTCGCGCGCGGGACGACGAGCGGCACGTAGACCGGCGCGGCGTCCTCGGCCGCCGGGCGCGCGGCCTTCCCCTGACGCAACGTCGCGAGCGCCTCGTCGTCCGGAGCGCCGTTCGCCGTGGCGCCGTTCGCCGGCGTGGTCTCGCGGAAGCCGCGCGATGCTTGCAGCTCGAGCCGGCCGCCGCGATACAGGTACACCGCGCTGTCGCCGACGTCGAAGAGCGCGGGCGCGTGCTCGACGAGCGCGGTGACGACGTGCGGGACCGTCAGCCGCGAGCGCACGTCGGGCTCGAGCTCCGGGAACTCGTCGGAGAGATCGAGCGTCGGCGGCGTCAGCCGCGCGTCGACCCACTTCTTGAAGTTCTCGTACATCGGCTTGAGGAAGAAGCCGGTGACGACGGTCGCGGTCCCGCCGGCGAACGCGCTCGCCTGCGGTCCCATCGCCTTCTCGATCAGCTTCGCGGTAGTGAGGTTCACCGCTTCCCACAAGATCGCGGCGGCGGTCGTGATCATGGCGTACAGCACCGTGCGGCTGACGACGAAATCGATCTCCCACAGGTGGTAGTACAGCACCGAGAAGCCGATCGCGAGCGGCACCGCGAGCTGGAACGCGACGAAGAACGGCTGGTGGATCAGCAGCACCTCGAGGTCGGTGCCGCGCGGGAGGTTGAAGATCTGCCACGGCAGGTGCGTGAGGAAGTCGCCGGCGACCGAGGCGGTGACCGCGTAGACGACCCACTTCGTCTGCGCGCGTTCGAGCGGCGTGCGGACGCGGTAGAACCAGTAGAGCTGCACGGCGACCGCGCTCGCGAACGCGGAGGCGATCGCGACGAACGGCCACGGATGCGGCAGGTTGTACGGATTCGCCGCCGGGACGAACGGCCACAGCCCGCTCCAGATCAGCACCGCGGCGCTGAGCAGCCGCACCGTCCACGTCGAGAACCGCCCGTCCGGGAAGACGTACAGGAAGACGATGAACAGCCCGAACCCGAGGCTGCGCTCGAACATCACCCAGGGCGCGAGCTGCGGCGCGTTCACGACCAGCGCGTGCATCGGCGGCGGGATCGTCACGCCGTACATCATGAGCGCGATCGCCGCGAACACCGCCATCGGCGTCCTCGGTCCGCGCAGCGCGATGAACAGCCCGGTGATCGCGAACGTCGCGGCGATCAGCGCCTCGCTGATCAGGAAGTACAGCGCGAAGGCGTGCTGCGAGATCCCGTGCTGCTCGAGCGGGACGGCGTACGAGGTGAACGCCTGGAGCGTCAGCTCGTTGTAGCGGTACTCGCCGGTCTGGATCCCGGCCGCGGCGCTGACGAGGAACACGGCGCCGACCAGGAGGCGCGAAGTGAGAGGCGACAGCCGCACCCGTTACCGCCCCGGGGCTTTGATGAGGGGCACGAGGCGGACGTACGCCCGCAGCCGCGCCGCGACCTTGGTGGGTAGAAGCCTGCGCGTGAACCTCACCGCATTGGATTTGAATACCACCGCGCCGCGCAGCGGCCGCGACATGCTCGGCCGCTATGCGTGGTTAGCGCGCCTCGCCGACAAGGCGCGCGCGGCGCAGGCCGGCACCGAGGGCGAGTACGTCGCGTACTGCCCGCTCTCGACCGGCTTCCTCGACCGCGCCGGCGTCTCGGTCGACGACTTCGACCGGCTGGTCGCGGACGGCGCCTCCGACGACGACCTCGTCCGCTACTTCGACGAGCACGTCTCGGACGCGCAGCGCGAGGCCGCGAACCGCTTCGTCCTCGACGACATGGGCTCGCACCTCGACGAGCAGGACGCCGAAGAAGGCCGCGCGTAGCGCGCGAGCATGCGGTACGACGCGGCGGCGCTCGACCGGTTCGCCGACGAGGTCCGGCGCGAGAGCTGGTGCGTGCTGCGCGATCAGCTCGACCCCGCGCTGCTGCGCGCGTGGAACGACGCGTTCCGGCCGCTGCTCGAGGAGAACGTCCGCACCGCCGCCGACGATCCGAACCGCGGGCCGCAGCGCTTCTACGTCACGCTGCCGTTCCACGGCGTCTTCGCCGATCCGCGGATCGTGTTCGATCCCGACGTCCTCGCGATCTGCGAGCGGCTGGTCGGCGCGGACATGGTGATGTGCCAGCTCGCGACCGACACGCCGCTGCGCGGCTCCGAGACGCAGGACGTGCACCGCGACTCGCCGGGGCTGTTCCCCGAATGGGATCGCGAGACGCCGCCGTACCAGCTCGCGGTGAACTTCCCGCTGGTCGACGTCACCGCCGAGAACGGACCGGCGGAGATCGCGCGCGGAACGCACATGCTCTCGAAAGCGGAGGGCCTCGCGCGGATCGAGCGCGGCGAGGCGCCGCTGGAGCCGGTCTACCTGTCGCTCGGCGACGTCACGATCCGCGACGTGCGGCACCTGCACCGCGGGACGCCGAACCGCACGGACGTGCCGCGCCCGATGGTCGTGATCGGGTTCTCGCGCAAGTGGCTGCGCCGTCCGGAAGTCTCGGTGCGCGTCCCGCAGTCGACGTGGGACGCGCTGAGCGAGGTGCAGCGGCGGTACCTGCGCTTCGAGAGCGTCGTCCCCGACGGCGCCGCGCTCGCGCCCGAAGAGCGCTACCGCGCGTTCGCGTTCTGAGTCAGTCCGTCACCTCGCGGACGCGGCCGGTGTCGACGTCGTAGACGAACCCGCGGACGCGGTCGCGGTGCGGCAGGAACCGGTGCGCGCGGACCGTCGCGACCGTCTCGCGCACCGACCGGTCGATGTCCTCGAACGCGCCGAACTCGTACGGCGGCTCCTCGCGCGTCTCGGCGACGATCTTCCGGCGCAGCGCCGCTTCGTCGGCGCCGTGCAGGCCGCAGCGCGTGTGCTGCATCAGCAGGATCTCGCGCGTCATGAGCAGCCGCTGCGAGAGGACGAGCGAGCGCAGCACGTCGTCGGTCGCGAGACCGCCGGCGTTGCGCAGGATGTGCGCCTCGCCCGTCTTCAAGCCGAAGATCGCGAACGGGTCGATCCGGGAGTCCATGCAGGTCACGACGGTGACGTGCCGCGCCGGGATCGTCGCGCGCGGACCGGGGAACCGCGCCTCGTACGCGGCGGCGTTGTCGAGGAGTTCGTCGATGGCGGAGCTCACGGGGGCTCTCCTTGGCCGCGCCGCTCGAACCGCCTTGCGCCGGGAGAGCGGCACGGCCGCGCGCAACGAGAGCGCATGAGCGTCCCTCCGGATCGGCCGCCGAGCGCGCCGGTGCTCGAAACGCCGCGCCTGCGGCTTCGCCCGCATCGCGCCGCAGATCTCGCCGACCTGGTCGCGATGTGGAGCGATCCGGTGGTGATGCGCTACACCGGCGGACAGCCGGCGAGCGAGCAGCGGACGTGGATGCGCCTGCTCGGCTACGCGGGGCTGTGGTCGCTGCTCGGCTTCGGCTACTGGGTGCTCGAGGAGAAGGAGACCGGCGCGTTCGCCGGCGAGCTCGGGTTCGCCGACTACAAGCGCGAGACCGCCGCCTCCATGCGCGACGTCCCCGAGGCCGGCTGGGCGCTGGTTCCGCGCGTGCACGGCCGCGGCTACGCGAAGGAAGCGGTGGGCGCCGTCGTCGCGTGGGGCGACGTGCATCTCGCCTCGGCGCGCACCGTGTGCATGATCAGCCCGGAGAACGTCGCCTCGATTCGCGTCGCGGAGACGTGCGGCTACCGCGTCTTCGAGCGCGCGACGTTCCAGGAGCACGCGATCCTCTACCTCGAGCGGCCGCGCCCCGCGGGCCGCGCGTACGTGCCGCGTTGAGCGCCGGCGAGCGCGGGTTCGTGCGCGTGCGCGGCGCGCGCGAGCACAATCTGAAGGACGTCGATCTCGACGTCCCGCGCGATGCGCTGGTCGTCTTCACCGGCGTCTCGGGATCGGGGAAGTCGTCGCTCGCGTTCAGCACGCTCTACGCGGAGGCGCAGCGCCGCTACCTGGAGTCGGTCTCGCCGTACGCGCGGCGGCTGTTCCACCAGATGGCGGTCCCCGACGTCGACGAGATCGACGGGCTCCCGCCCGCCGTCGCGCTGCAGCAGCAGCGCGGCTCGCCGACGACGCGCTCGTCCGTCGGCAGCGTCACGACGCTCTCCAACCTGCTGCGCATGCTGTTCTCGCGCGCGGGCGACTACCCGCCGCACCAGCCGCATCTCGACGCCGAGGCGTTCTCGCCGAACACGCCGGCCGGCGCGTGTCCGCGCTGCCACGGATTGGGCCGCGTGTACGAGGTGACGGAGCGCTCGATGGTCCCCGATCCGTCGCTCACGATCCGCGAGCGCGCGATCGCCGCGTGGCCGACGGCGTGGCACGGGCAGAACCTGCGCGACATCGCGGTGACGCTCGGCTACGACGTCGACCGCCCGTGGCGCGAGCTGCCGAAGAAGGACCGCGACTGGCTGCTGTTCACCGACGAGCAGCCGACGGTCCCCGTCTACGCGGGCTACACGCCGGCCGAGACCCGGCGCGCGCTGCGGCGCAAGGAAGAGCCGAGCTACATGGGGACGTTCAGCAGCGCGCGCCGGCACGTGCTGCAGACGTTCGCGACGACGCAGAGCCCGCTGATGAAGAAGCGCGCCGCGCGGTTCATGGTGAGCACCGCGTGCCCGGTCTGTCACGGCAAGCGGCTGCGGCGCGAGTCGCTCTCGGTGCGGTTCGCGGGCCTGGACTTCGCGGAGACGGCGCGCGTGCCGCTGCGCGCGCTCGCCGAGCGGATGCGCCCGTACGCCGATCCGGCGCACGCGATGCTGAAGCGCCTCGGCCGGGAGCACCCGGAGAAGGCCGTCGTCGTGCAGCGCATCGCGGAGGATCTCGCCGCGCGGCTGGGCGTGCTGCTCGACCTCGGGCTCGGCTATCTCACGATCGAGCGCAGCACGCCGACGCTCTCGCCGGGCGAATTGCAGCGGCTGCGGCTCGCGACGCAGGTGCGCTCGAACCTCTTCGGCGTCGTCTACGTGCTGGACGAGCCCTCCGCGGGATTGCATCCGGTCGACACCGAGGCGCTGCTGCGCGCGCTCGACGGGTTGAAAGCGGCGGGCAACTCGCTCTTCGTCGTCGAGCACGAGCTCGACGTGATCCGTCACGCCGACTGGATCGTCGACGTCGGACCGGACGCCGGGCGCCACGGCGGCGAGATCCTGTACAGCGGTCCGCCCGGCGGCCTCGCGCGCATCGCCGCGTCGCACACGCGGCAGCATCTGCGCGGCGAGGTTCCGCTGCCGGAGCGCGCGCCGCGGACGCCGCGCGGACGGCTCGAGCTGGCCGGCGTGACGCGCAACAACGTGCGCGGACTCGACGTCGCGTTTCCGCTCGGCGTCTTCACCAGCGTGACCGGCGTCTCGGGCTCGGGGAAATCGAGCCTGGTGAGCCAAGCGCTGGTGGAGCTCGTCTCCGCGCGGCTCGGCGATCCGGTCACCGTCGCCGACGAGGAAGGCGAGGAGCTCGAGCGCGCGCCGGTCGAGCGCAGCGAAGGACGCATCGCCGGCGGGATGGAGCGCGTGAAGCGTCTGGTCGTCGTCGACCAGAAGCCGATCGGCCGCACGCCGCGCTCGAACCTCGCGACGTACACCGGGCTGTTCGACGCCGTGCGCAAGCTGTTCGCCGCGACGAAGTCCGCGCGCGCGAAACGGTTCGACGCCGGGCGCTTCTCGTTCAACGTCGCGAAAGGGCGCTGCGCGACGTGCGAGGGCGAGGGCTTCGTGATGGTGGAGCTGTTGTTTCTCCCCAGCGTCTACGCGCCGTGCCCGACGTGCCACGGCACGCGCTACAACGCCGAGACGCTGAAGATCCGCTACCGCGGCAAGAACGTCGCCGAGGTGCTCGATCTCACGGTCGACGCGGCGTTCGAGTTCTTCTCGGACGAGGCGAACGTGTGCCGCGCGCTGCGCGCGCTGCGCGAGGTCGGGCTCGGCTATCTGCGCCTCGGCCAGCCCGCCACCGAGCTCTCGGGCGGCGAAGCGCAGCGCATCAAGCTCGCGACCGAGCTGCAGCGCACGCAGCGCGGCGAGACGCTGTACGTCCTCGACGAGCCGACGACCGGTCTGCATCCCGCCGACGTCGAGAAGCTGATGGCGCAGCTCGGCGGCCTGGTCGACGCCGGCAACACGGTGATCGCTGTCGAGCACGACATGCGCGTCGTCGCGGGGAGCGACTGGGTGATCGACGTCGGACCCGGCGCGGGCGACGAAGGCGGCCGCATCGTCGCGGCCGGGACCCCGGCGGAGCTCGCCGGCGCACCGGAGAGCCGTACCGCGCCGTACCTCGCGCGGTTCCTCGCCGGCGCGCAGGCCTAGCGGCGGGAAGCTCGCTCGCCGCTTGACGTCCGGGTTTCGGCTGGGGTAAGACCGAGAATCGTGATCGGTCGTCTTCTATCGGTCCTGGTGCTCGCGTTGCTCGGCGCGGCTCCGGCCGCGCTCGCCCAGCCCGTCGAAAGCCCCGCGCCGTACGCGACGCCGCCGGCCGTGCTGCCGCCTGCCGGGACGATCCCCGCGGCGATCGCGCTCGACGTCACCGGCTCGCCGCAGACCGATCCCGACGTGCTCGAGACGCAGATCCGTGCGGCGCTCGACCGCGCGGTCCGCCCGACGCTGCGCCCGGGCGCCTCGATCCGGTACGGGGCGATCGTGCCGTGGCCGCTGTTCCCGGTCGCGTTCGGCGCGCGCGCCGCGGTGAACGTCGCGCTGAGCGTGCAGGGCGGTCCGGACACGGCGCCGGTGCAAGGCGTGACGACGGTGAACGTCTTCAACGTTCCCGTCTCGCCCGCGCCGCCGAGCGTGCTGTATCTGAGCGACGATCCGGAGTACGTCCAGAGCGACGGGCTCGTCTTTCGCGGCAGCGTGACGCCGGAGCGTCCCGCGCGGCTCTACTATTACCATTCGGCGATCGGGCTGCCGCGCGATCTCGACGTGGTGCTCACCGCGAGCGTCCCGTCGCGCGTGCAGGTGATCGTGTCGGGGGCCGGTCCCGATCTCGACGTGATGACGGTCGGCCACACCGTCTCGCGCGACATCCTGCGCTTCGAGATGGGGAACGAAGGGATGGTCGTCCCGGTGACGCCGGGGAATCCCGTCGTCGTGCGGCACGCGCTGCTGCTGCAGAGCGAGGTCGTCGCGGGCGCCGTCGATCTGCACGTTCTGCAGGGCGCGGTGAGCGCGTCGGTCGTCAGCGCGCCGGCGGGGAGCCCGCCCGACGCCTATCTCGCCGGCCCGCGCGTCGCGTACGACGGGCACCGGCGTCACGGCGCGTTCGCGCTCGACGGCTTCGGCGCGATCTCGCGCTCGTACGCCGTCGGCGGCGACGACGTTGCGGTGCAGTACGGCGGCCGTGCGCCGACGCCGAGCAACGTCGACCCGAACGACGACGGCCGCGACTACGGCGACTACGGCGTCGTCCACCGCATCACGTTCGCGCTGCACAATCCGACCGACGTCCCGGCGGTGGTGTATCTCTATGAGAAACCGCTGGGCGGCGCGGTGCGCAGCA
>DATHLL010000459.1:0-2864 GCA_035488195.1 Candidatus Elarobacter sp.
ACGGCGTGAGGTTGTGCGCGGCGAGGAAGTTCTGCGCGATCTGCAGATGCTGCTGCACCGTCGGGATCAGGTTCGTCGCGAGCGACTTCAAGTTCGCGTTCGTGCCGTTCTGCGACTCCCACTGCAGCAGCGCGAGCGCGCGCCGGTGCGCGGGGACCTGGACGCGCATGTAGTCGTTGTCGAGCTGCGTCCCGCTCTCGCTCTGCAGCATCGTGAGGATGCGCGCGCCGCCGCGCGGCATGCTGCCGTCGTCGCGCGGCGCGGGGCGGAGGTTCGTTCCGCGCGTCGCCGCTTCGAGCTTCACCGCGGCGGTGCTGTGATCGTCGATCATGTGCTGCGCGAACTGGTGCACCGCGGGGTCCTTCGTGCGGTTCACGACGTACTTCGCCTGGTCGAGCTCGGCGGTGTTCGCGGCGTCGAGCGCGCGGACGAACTCGGCGTCGTTCGTCGGCATTCGCATCCCGGGTCCGCCGGGCGGCCCCCCCGGTCCGGGCGGCGCGGGCTGCGCGCTCACCGCGAACGTCGCGGCGGCGATGCCTGCGACGGCGACGAGCGCCGAGAGTGCGCGAGCGGTGGCTTGGTGCTTCACGGTGAGCTTGCTCCTGATCTGTCGTGCACGCTCGTTTGTTCCGAGGTGCGGCGGAGCAAAACGCACTTGCCCGCTCGCCGGGCGAGACGGCGCTAGTCGCCGAGGCCCACGTTCGCGCGCGTCGGCGCGACCGCGCCCGACTCGATGTCGCGCACCGAGACCGGCGGGTAGCCGACGTGCGACGTCGCGCTCGCCTGCCACGCCTCGACGATGAGATCGCGCGCCTCGGCCGCGCCGGCGGCGAGCCGGTCGAGGACCAGCGACGTCGCGGCCGGGCTGTGGCCGTCGATCCCGCCGGCGGCTTCGAGCCGGTACACCGCCGGAACGAAGCTCTCGGTCGTCGCGAGATACGCGCCGACTTGCGCGAGCAGCGGATCGCCCGAGATCTTCAGCGCCGGGACGCGCGCGACGACGAGATCCTCGTTCGCGACCGCGCGCACGAGCGCGGTCTCGAAGCGCGCGTGGATCGTGCGCGACTCGGAGAAGTTGTTCGGGTTCGGGTACTGCTTCGCGTTCCAGCCGTTGAAGTGCACCGAGACGTGGAGCGGCTGCGAGCCGTCGCCGACGAAGTGCGACCAGTAGCCGACGTCGCGCAGCGTCAGCGCTTCGCGAATCGTGCGGTCGTACGCGAAGAAGGCGCGCTCCTCCGCGCTCGGGGCCTTCGTCTCACCGGCGACGTCGACGCGCCAGTACGCGAGGTCGCGCACGATGCGCTGCCAGCCGTCGGCGATCGAGTACGGCAGATAGCCCTGTGCGTACTCGTCGCTCGACGGCGTCGCGCCGTGCAGCGCGCGGTCGTACTGACCGCGGTCCTTCGGCAGCGCGCTCAGCTTCACGACGCCGCCGATGCTGAAGTCGTCGAGCGCGTCGACGTAGTGCGCCGGATTGTCGTCGTCGTCGAGCGGCGAGCCGGCGCCTTTGACGCGGTCGGCTTCCGGCCCGAGCAGCGCCACCTCGTCGTGCGCGGCGCCGCTGCGCAAGAACGCGGGGACACTGTCGGGGAGCGTGCGGATCGCCGCGCCGCTGACGATGCGGTGCCCCTGCGCGCCCCACGCCGACGCGGGGAGCGGCGCGGCACTCAGCGTCGCGCAGAGAAGAGCGAGCGGCGTACGAAGGCGCATGGGCGCGGCTTCGCGCGCCGCTGCGGCGCTCCCGCTCCGAACCGCTACGGCGCCGCGCCGCCGGCGCGGAAGAGTTCGTCGAGCGAGGCGAGGTCGGTGATCCGCGTCGCCGGCGGGAGCGCGCCGACGATCGTCGCGCCGTAGCGCATCGAGGTCGCGCGGCCGTCGAGCAGCGCGACGACGCCGCGATCGCTGGTCGAGCGGATCAGCCGCCCGAAACCCTGTTTGAGGCGCACGATCGCGCTCGGGATCATGTAGTGCTCGAAACCGGAACGGCCTTTCGCTTCCAGCGCCGCGATCCGCGCGGCGACCAGCGGCTCCGCCGGCGAGGGGAACGGAAGGCGGTCGATGACGACGCACGAGAGCGCGTCGCCGACGACGTCGATCCCTTCCCAGAACGTCCCGGTCGCGAACAGCACCGCGTTCTTCGTCGTGCGGAACCAGTCGAGCAGCGCCGAGCGAGGCAGATCGCCCTGCACCTTCACCGGAAACGGGATCCGCTCACGCAGCAGCGCGTGCACCTCGCGCAGGCGGGCGTACGAGGTGAACAGCACGAACGCGCGGCCGCCGCTGCGGTCGAGCAGTTCCTCGATCAGCGGCGCGGCGCGGCGCGCGAAGTCGACCGCTTTCGGGTTCAGCCGCGGCGGAGCGACGTAGAGCCGCGCCTGTTTCGCGTAGTCGAACGGCGAGGGCGCGACGAGCTGCTGCGCGTCGTCGATCCCGAGCGAGGACTTCAGGAACGCGAACGGGTCGTCGAGCCCGCCGCCGAGCGGCGCGGAGATCGTCGCGCTCGTCAGCACGACGCTGCGCGTCCGCGCGAACAGCGACGCGCGCAGGAAGTCGGCGACGGAGAACGGCGCCGCGTTCACCTCGTAGCGCTCGCCGCCCTCGCCGCGCTCGACCCACGCGACCGCGTCGATCTCGTCGGGCGGGAGCGCGCCGCTCACCGCCTGCGTCGCCGCGCTCTCGATCCGGTCGACCGTCGCGACGTGCGCCGCGACCGCGCGCAGCGCGAGATCGCGCCGACGCTCGGCCTCCGCCTCGTTCTCGGTCGGCTTGCGGAGCGCGTCCTTCCAGTTCGCGTGCAGCCAGTTCTCGAGCCGGTAGAACGACTCGCGCAGCACCGGGAGCACCTCGAAGACGCCCTCGTTCGC
>DATHLL010000460.1:0-6229 GCA_035488195.1 Candidatus Elarobacter sp.
CCGGTCGGCGCGATCCCGAGCGCTTCGGCCATGCTCGCCATCGTCGACGCGGTGCCCATCGTCATGCAGTGGCCGTTGCTGCGCGACTGGCATTCCTCGGCCTCGAAGAAGTCGTCCCACGTCATGCGCCCGCCGCGGACCTCTTCGGAGAACTGCCACACCATCGTCCCGGAGCCGATGTCCTGGCCGCGGTACTTGCCGTTGAGCATCGGGCCGCCGGTGACCATGATCGCCGGCAGATCGACGCTCGCCGCGCCCATGAGCTGCGCCGGCGTCGTCTTGTCGCAGCCGCTCAGCAGCACGACGCCGTCGATCGGGTTCGCGCGGATGCACTCCTCGACGTCCATGCTCATCAGGTTTCGGAACAGCATCGTCGTCGGCCGCATGTAGGTCTCGCCGAGCGAGATCGTGGGGAACTCGAGCGGCCAGCCGCCGGCCTCCCAGACGCCGCGCTTCACCGACTCCGCGACGCGCCGCAGGTGGACGTTGCACGAGGTCAGCTCCGACCACGAGTTGCAGATCCCGATCACGGGCCGCCCGTCGAAGACGTCGGGCGCGAAGCCTTCGGCGCGCATCCAGCTCCGGTGGATGAAGCCGTCGCGGTCCCGTTTCCCCCACCACTCCGCGCTGCGCAGGGTGCTCTTGCCGTTCATCGTCGTTTTCGCCATGAACCGGGGAGGTTCGTGCTCGCTAGCAATAGCCTAGCAACGACAAGACCAGCTTCGCGTCCGCGAGCGGGAAGCCGTCGATTGCCGTACACCGGGGACACACGTGGTCGACGTCCTTCGAGTACTGAGGCGAGATCAAGAGGTCGGTGCGGGAGGGGATCAGCCGCTCGATGAGGCCGGCCGCTTCCTGGAAGGTTTCCGGCTGACTCGGCTTCCGCTGATCTCGCCAAGCCGGTTCGACTTGCCTGGGCTCGACGAGCTCCTCGAGGCGCACGTAGTCGTGCACGTACTTCGCCGCGGTCGGGACGCCGTTCGCGAGATCGAGCAGGATTCGCGCGGTCCGTGCAGTGAGGTCCTCCAGCGAAACGAGCCGTACCGCGACATCCCGAACCGCGACGGGCGACGTCCTATCCATCGTCCCGCCCGAGGAACGAAAGACGTCGACCCGCAGCGCGCGCTCCGGATCGATGAACTGCAGCACCAGCTTCCCAGGCGGATCGAGCGGGTGGACGTGACGGAAAAGAACGTCGTCTTTGAGCGTCGCGGGGATCGCGACGAACGAGTCGACCACGAAATCGAGGTCGTTCAGCGGTCGCGCGGCCGGCTCGCACCCGAGGCGCATGCGGTGGAGCTCCACGGCGACACCGCCGGTCAGCGCCCAGCCCGAGATGTCATGGCGCGCGAGCTTCCGCAGCGTCCCGAGCGCACGCTCACCGTCGGCGGCCGAAAGGAAGCGCAGGGGCCGTTCCATCCTGAAGGTTTCGCTCAGACCTCGCGCGTGAACTTCGCGGGCGACATCGCGAGCTGACCATCGGGCGAGGACGTTTTCATGCTCGTGCTGCATTTCGGGGAGTATGAACCAGCTCGACGCACGAGGGCGCGTCGCGGTCGTGACCGGCGGTGCCTCCGGGATCGGCCTCGCGATCGCACGCCGCCTGGCCGCATCCGGCGCGCGGCTCAGCCTGTGGGACACGAGCGCCGACGCGCTGCGCGCAGCGACCGAGCCTCACGCCGATGTCATCCTGAGCCTGTCGAAGGATGAGCCGACGTCGCATACCGCGCACGTCGACGTCCGTGACTACGCCGCCGTGGAGCGGGCCCGCGATGCGACGCTCGCCGCGTTCGGCAAGATCGACATCCTGGTCACCAGCGCCGGGATCACCGGCCCGAACACGACGGTGTGGGACTATCCGCTCGACGCCTGGCGCGACGTACTCGACGTCAACCTGACCGGCACGTTCCACTGCCTCCGCGCGATCGCCGAGCCGATGCGCGCGGCGGACTACGGCCGCATCGTCACGATCGCTTCGGTCGCGGGCAAGGAAGGCAACCCGAACGCCTCGGCGTACAGCGCCTCGAAAGCCGGCGTCATCGCGCTGACGAAATCGCTCGGCAAGGAGCTCGCCACGACCGGCGTCCGCGTCAACTGCGTCACACCCGCGGCGGTCGAGTCGCCGATGTTCGCGCAGATGACTCAGTCACACATCGACTACATGCTCTCGAAGATCCCGATGAACCGCTTCGGCCGGGCCGACGAGATCGCGTCGCTCGTCGCCTGGCTCTGCACCGAGGAGTGCTCGTTCTCGACCGGCGCCGTGTTCGACCTCAGCGGCGGGCGCGCGACGTACTGACTCGCCGTCGCCCCAGCCGAAGAGCCGCGCGAGCACCGGCGTCCACGGATGCGGCGCGACGGCGCGCAGGAAGAACGCTTCGTGCTCGCGCTCGCTCGCGGCCATCTCGAGCAGCGCGGTCTCGAAACCGGTGAGGCCCAGCGTGCGCGCGTGCGCCGCGCCGTCCACGTACTCGTGGATGTTGGCATGCTCGAGGCGGCCGGCGAAGTACATCGGCAGGATCCACGAGCCGAGATGGCAGCTCACCGCGACCGCGGCGCCGATGCACAGCATGAGCGCTTCGCGAGCGCGCTGCGGCCTGCTCCCGAGCCGGGCGAGAAGCTCGCCGACGGCGCGGCGGTGCCGCCACTCGTCGTCTTCGATCTTGCGGATCGCGGCGCGCTCTTCATCGCGCGAAACGGCGTGCCTGTGCCCGTAATACGCGATCCCCGCCGCGAGCTCGCCGGAATAGGCGCTCCGCAGCATCGCGATCAGCCGCCGCCGGGCTTCCCCCTCGTCCATACGGGGGGTCTTGGCCAGATGCGGTGCTTTTCGCTGCTCAGCCCGCGTAGAACGCGATGGTCTCGCGCGTGCCGTCTCGCAGCGGGGTCCTCCGAATGCCGGGGAAGACCGCGTGCAGCGGCGCTTCGTCGAGCTCGGCGGCGAACATGAGCTCCGGGCCTTCGGCGCGCACGTCGGCGCCGGGGACGACCTCGCGGATCGCGGCGAGGACCTCGTCGATGCGCGCGAGCTGGCCTTGCAGGCTGAAGGCGTGCGCGCCCTCTGGCGTCTCGGTCGCCGCGCGGGCGAAGATCGTCGCGACGTCCTCGACATAGTCCATCCCGGTCGCGCCGGTGAAGCGGATCGTGTACGGGCGGCCTTCTACGGCGGCGCGCATCGCAAGCGTCGGATCGGCGGTGACGCCGATCTCGCGGCCCGGACCGTGCGCCGTCGACGGGCGCAGGCCGACGCTGCGGATTCCGGCGTCGTCCCAGTACGCGCGCGCATTGCCCTCGTTGCAGAGCTTGTACGCGCCGTAGTGCGTGCGCGGCTCCGGATGGATGCCGTCGGTCGGACCGAACACGGCGGCGCTCGACGCGTACGCGACGCCGCGCACGCCGTGCTTCTTCGCGGCCTCGAAGACGTGCAGCGTGCCGAGCACGTTGATCCGCGCGCCGAGCAGCGGGTCCTTGCGCGCCGTCGGGATCAGCACCGCCGCGAGATGGACGACCGCATCGCAGCCTTCGACCGCGGCGTCGACCGCGTCCGGTTCGGTGATATCGCCGGTGCGGTGCTCGACCGCTTCGCGGCGCTCGCCGGCGATCGCCTCGAAAAACGTGCGCTCGCCGTGCACGTCGAACGTGCGGACCTCGTGGCCTTGCTCGAGCAGCACGCGCGCGGTCCACGCGCCGATGAAGCCCAGCCCGCCGGTGATGAGCACGCGCATCAGGCGAGCACCCCGCCGGGATACGGCGCGAGCTCGTCGCCGTAGACGGCCAGCGCGTCGGTGGGCTCGCCGATCTCGTACCGGCCGCTGCCGCGCATCTCGGCGAGCGCGGCGTCCGAGGCGGCGAAGCTCTCGATGTGGAGCGTGTCGCGAATCCGCACCACGCGGGCGTGCGCGGCGTCCTCGACGCCTGCGGCGTTCAGCGCGTGGCGGATCGCGTCGCGGTCGTTGTCGCAGACGATCGGCAGCCGCGCCCCCGCCGGATGCGCTGCGGTGAGCGCGTTGAGGTACGTCGCTGCCCAGTCGATCGCGTCCGCGAGACGGCGCGTGCAGAAGTCGGCCAGGCCGATCCCCGTCGCGTTGCCGTCGGACTCCGGCGAGAGCTCGCGCACGTAGAGCTGGTCGACGACCGGCTCGGGAACTTTCTGCGAGCGCCCGTCGACGGCGCGGCCGGTGACGTTCGTGTCCATGCCGCTGCCGGAGAAGTTCTTGCCCATGCGGTCGACGATCAGCAGGTCGAGCTCCGCGAACGGCAGCTTCGGCATCAGCTCGCGCGCGCGCCGCAACAGCCGCTCTTCGCCCGCGACCAGCGCGTCGGGCGCGAACGCTTCGAGCGCGTGTGTTCCGCCGCGGTTGTCCTCGACGATCCCGAGTCCGGCGACGATCGGCAGCCGTTCCAGCATGAGTCCGCCGGCCTCGCGGATGATCGGCTCGTAGCCGAACCGCGCGAACGCCGCGTGGTAGCGCGCCGCGCCGGTCGCCTTGCCGAGGCCGATCGTGATCATCTTCAGCAGCCCGCTCTCGATCGTCCCGGTGAAGTCGGTGTGCGGCTTCACGCGCCCGACGACGACGATCGCATCCGCGCCCGCCGCGCGCGCGTCGCACGCGACCGCGATCCCGTGCGCTGCCGTCGTGCCCACCTCGACGACGTCCATCGCGCTCTCGATCGGCGCGCCGACGCTCCGCTCGCCGACGCCGAGGTGCGCGAGCATCGCGGTCTGTCCGTCAGCCGTCCCGCCGCCGTGCGAGCCCATCGCGGCGACGAGGAACGGCGTCGCGCCCGCGTCGCGAACCGCCTCGCAAGCGCCGCGCAGGATCGCATCGATCCGCGCGATCCCGCGGCTCCCCGCCGTCACCGCGACGCGCGCGCCGGCGCGCAATCCGGCGCGCGCGAGGACGGGCGCGAGCGCCTCGCGCGCCGCGCCGGCGACGTCGCCGACCGCCGGAACGTCGAGCGTGTCGCGCACGAGCCGCGCAGCGATTCGGGTCGCCGGGTCGCCGCCCGCCGTGGTCGTGGCGTTGCCGGAGGTGGTCGTCATCGTGCCTCCGTGATCGAGATGATGTCGCGCTGCGTCTGCGCGAGGTGCGCCCGCATCGCGTTGCGCGCGCCCGCGGGATCGCGCCGCATCACGGCGTCCGCGATCGCTTCGTGATCGGCGAGCGCGCGCGTCAGCACGCCGGGGATCGCATCGGTCAGCGCCTGCGCGTACTGCAGCAGCTCGTGCATCGGCTGCGTCATCCGTTCGAGGACGCGGTTGCGCGCCGCGCGCAGCAGCGTGAGGTGAAACGCCGAGTCGCCCTCGACGAACGACGGCGGATCGCCGAGCGAGCGGCGCATCGTCTCGATCGCCGCCTGCAGCGCTTCGCGCTCGCCGCGATCGGCCCGCTCGGCCGCCAGCGCCGCGACCTCGCACTCGACGATCGTCCGCGCTTCGAGCAGGTCGTGCAGCACCGTAGCGCTCACGCCGCGCCCGCGCAGCGTCGAGAGGATCAGCGGGTCGAGCGGATCCCAGCGGTCGGGCGTCGTCACCCGCGTCCCCGACCCGTGCCGAACCTCGATCAGCCCCTTGGCCCCGAGCACGCGCAGCGCTTCGCGCACCACCGAGCGCGACACCCCGAACCGCGCGCTCATCTCAGGCTCGGTCGGCAGCAGGCTCCCCGGCGCCAGCTCGCCGCTCACGATCATCGGCACCACGGCCTCGACGACGTGCGCATGGAGCCTCCGCGGAACCCCGATCGCGTCCATTACGGCGGCGTCAGTTGTCCGATGACCGGACGATTCCTCGGCACGACGACCCAAAGTCCTGCAGAAATATCGGTGGGGGAGGCGAGTAATCGCCTCCCCCTGACTCTCCAGGCTATCTCGGCGGGCCGGCCGCTCGGAAGAGCCCAGGGGCTCTTGTCGCTAGGAGAGGACCTTTCCATAGTGTACCATGGACCGCCAACCCCGGCGCTCTAGTAGTACGTGCTGATGATCTCGAAAACTCCGTCGCGGGTCACTTGCGCGTCTTCCGAACAATGAAGTGGGCGCATTCGCGCGGCTTTTTGACCGGCGGGCCCGCCGTCCGAGCAAGAACCGTATAGCGCCATCGCAAGAGTGAATCGACGCCTTGGATCGGATCTTCCGTAACGACCGCAGTGAGGATGAAGTAGCGCGAGCCCTTTGGAGAAAAGTCGAAGTTTCCGGACTCGTCGACGAAGATGTAGATCGGGTTGGCAATCCG
>DATHLL010000461.1:0-4534 GCA_035488195.1 Candidatus Elarobacter sp.
GCGCGTGACGGTGCGGCGCGCGGTCGACCGTCGCTACGACCCGCTCACCGCCGACGACGCGACGCTGCACGAAGCAGGCCGGACGCTCGTCGCCGCGTTGCGCCTAGCGGTTTCGTGAGAACACGATGATCCGTGAGACGATCGTGAGCTCGTGAAGCTGCTGATCGGGATCCCGACCGGCGGTCAGCCGGCGCGGCCGTTCCTCGACGCGCTCGCGCAGCTTCAATTACCGCAGTCGATCACCGAAGCGGACCGGCTCGTGTGGTCCGGGAACGCCGTCGCGGTGCAGCGCGAGATGATCGCGCGCGACGCGGTCGCGCGCGGCGCCGACCTGCTGGCGATGATCGACGACGACATCGTCATGCCGCCCGACGCGCTGACGCGCCTGATCGCGGCGCTCGACGACGATCCGCACGCCGCGCTCGCCGGCGCGCTCTACTACAGCCGCGACTCCGCGCGCCCGATGGCCGTCGCGCGCTGGAGCTCCGGCGATACGACCACCGCCGCCATCCCGGCGTACGGCGGCGAGCGCGTCTCCGTCGTCGACGGCGTCGGATTCGGCTGCGTCGTCGTGCGCGTCGCCGTGCTGCGCGCGATGCGCACGCCGTACTTCACCTCGCACGTCTTCGTCGACGCCGCCTCGCGCACGGTCCGCCAATGCGACGAGGACTATCTCTTCTGCGAGCGCGCTCGCGCCGCCGGACACCGCGTGCTCCTCCATGCCGGCGTCCGCGCCGAGCATTACGACCGCGCGACGAAGACGACCGCGCCGGCGCGCTGGGAGACCGACGAGGAGACGGACCGCCTGCGCATGATCGTGCTGCAGGACGGCGTCACGAAGCTCGTCCCGTTCGACGAGCGCGTTCCGCGCGACACCGAGCGCCACGAACCCTTCGAGACGACCTTATTGTTCCCAGGCGGCTAACATTCAACCCGCGGCTCGGCCGAAGGCCGAACGCGAAGGCTTCGCGGAACGCGAAGCCGCTAGTACTGACCGTCGTAGAGGCGCGCGGCGGCGGTGTGCTTGGCGAGGCTGCGCGAGAACGCGTTCACCTTTCCGATCGAGGCCAGGCGCGTCGCGATCTCCTCGCGGTACGCTTCGAGGCGGCGGAGTTGGTCGTCGCGGTAGGCGAGCACGCCGCGCAGACGCTGCGCGACCTTCGCGTCGTTCTCCGGCGCAAGGTGCGGCGACGCTGCGAACAGGCGGCCGAGCTCCGCGGTCAGATCGGCTTGCGCGCCGAACGCGGCGTCGACGTCGTGCCAGCGGCGCTCGATCAGCGCGGCGTCGGCGTCGAGACAGGCGCGCTCGAGCGCGACGATCGTGCGCGCGACCTCGGCGCGCGGGCCTTCAGCCGACGAGGGCACCGAGCTCCCCGCCCGGCGCGCCCTGCGCCCGGTACTTCTTGATCACCTCGACCCACGTCTCGCGCATCCCCGCGATCAGCGGGAGCAGCTCGCGGACCTTCTGCGGGTCGGCCAGCATGTTCGCCGCGACGAGCTGATGGTGCCAGAACTCGTAGATGCGGAACAGGTTGACCGGGATGTCGCTGTCGAGGTCGAGCCGCAGCGAGCCCATCAGCAGCGCGCACGCGCGCTGCGCGCGGCGCAGCAGGTCGTGGCGCGCCTGGATGTCGGCCGGGCGCGATTCCATCACCTCGATCGCCTGCCGCGCGAAGAGCAGCAGCGCGTCGTAGACCTTGATGATCAGCTCCTCGGGGCTCGCGGAGTTGATCGAGGCTTCCAGATAGCGGAGGTTGGCGTTGGTTGCGGTCACACGTTATCCCGACGATTTGGTGCTGCTCGTCAGCGCGCCGAGCGAGGATTGCAGTGATTGCAGCGAGGCGATCGTCCCTTCCGCGCTGACGAACTCTTGGCGCAGGCGGTCGGCCTGCATGTTCGCCTGGTCGGTGACGAGCTGGATCTGCTGCTGCAGCGAGGTGATCTGGTCGTTCGTCGACGACGAGAGGACGCTGAACAGCGGCTGGGCCGGGATCTTGCCGGCGAGCGCGCCGGTGAGCTGGGTCGGCAGCCCCGAGACGGTCGTCAGATACGAGCCGAGCTGACCGACGATGCTGCCGGTGCCGGTGAACAGCTTCGCGACCGCGCTCGAGTTCGCCGCGAGCGCGGCGGTGAACGCGTTCACGTCCAGCGCGTTGAGCCGCCCGCTCGTCCCTTGGAACGTCTGCGAGGAGACGCTGTTCTGCGAGGTCGAGTTCTGCGTGTCGCTCGACGAGGCGGTCTGCACGTTGAACGAGGAGTCGAGCGTGAGCCCGATCGACGCGAGCGAGTTGTACGAGGACGAGCCGGTGTTGCCGAAGCCCGAGACCAGGTTCACGAGCTGGTCGCGCAGCGAGAGGACGTCCTGGTTGTTGAACAGGACGCCGCCGGTGGTGAGCTGGGTTCCGGTGCTCTGCCCGCTCGTCGCGTCGGTCGTCGAGCCGATGACCGGCGCCTGCGTCGCCGTGTTGATCTCGTCGATCACCGCGTTGTAGGCGTCGACGAACGTCTTGATCGCGCCCTGGAGCGCGGTGCTGTCCTGCGAGACGGAGATCGTGATCGGCGGGACGACGACGCCGTCGACCGCCTGCTGCAGCTTCAGATCGACGCCCGGGATCGCGGTGGTGACGTCGTTCGAGTTGCTGTAGACGTCGTGCGCCGTGCCGCCGTTGTCGGTGTACTGCACGTGCGCCGACTTGCCGACCTGGAGCTGCGCGCCGGCGCTGATCTGGTTCGGCTTCGTGTAGTCGGTCAGGAACCCGGCGGCCTGCAGGAAGTTCGAGGTGTCGCCGGACTGCCCGAGGCTGATCCCCTGCGGGCCGCTCGTCTTCGAGGTGAGGATGATGCGGTCGTTCGCGGAGTCGTACGAGGCGATCACGCCTGCCGACGACGTGTTGATCTGCTGGATCACGTCGTTGAGGTTGTTGACGGTCGGGTCGACCTTGAAGACGACGCCGTTGATCGTGAAGTTGCCCGCCGTCACGGCGGTCGCGAAGCCGGCGTTGTTCGAGGCGTTCAGGGTCGCGCCGAGGTTGATCCCGCCGATGTTCGTCGAGCTGGTCGCCGTGTAGACGCCGCCGCTGTTGGTGATCTGCGCGGTGTCGAGCTTGAGGACTTGCAGCAGGTTGCCGCTGTCGCTCGCGCTGCCCAGCGTGAGCGGCTGCGTCGAGCTGACCGTGACCTTCCCGTTGCTGTACGAGAGCGATGCGCCGACTCCGGCCGCCGCGAGCGCGGGGTTCGCGATCGTCGTGATCCAGCTCTGGAGGTCTTGCGTGTTGACGTCGTACTGCAGCGCGACGCCGTCGATCGTCACCGTTCCGTGCGTCGAGCCGGCGGGGCCGTTGCTCGGCGTGATCGACGCGCCGGCGTTGACCAGCGGCTGCGTCGGGTCGAAGGTGCCGTTGGCGGCCGGATCGTTCGTGAGCTGCGTCGCGGTAGCCAGCGTCGCGTTGGTGATGACGTAGGTTCCCGGCGTCGCGACGCTGTTCGCGATCGCGGATGCGCCGATCGCGCTCGAGTTCGACGAGGTCGGCGCCGTCGCGGTGAACGCACCGGGATCGCTGACGGCTTGGAACGTGTCCTGGAACTTCGAGATCAGGTCCTGGATCTTGAGGAGCTCGGCCTGCTGGTTGTTGAGCGCCGTCACCTTGTTCTTGAGCGGCGTCTCTTGCTGCAAGGTGAGATCGGTGTACTTCGCGATGATCGAGTTGTAGTCGATCCCCGACGCGATCCCCGGGAACGAGACCGGCGGAACGTTGGTCCCGTAGACTTGCGAGGAGCCCGACGACGTCGAGCTCGAGGCCGAGCTGAGTCCGCTCACGTCAGGCGGTCCGGTCCACGACGGCGCCGGCGAGCTTGTTGAAGAACTGCGCGATCAAAACCATCGCCTCGGACGGGAACTGCGTGATCTCTTCGCCGGTCTCGGCGTTCTTGAAGACCGTCACGATCTCGTTCTGGCCGACGACCTTGAACTGCACGGCGACGTGCGAGCCGCCGCCGACGAGCTGCGAGAGCGCGGCGTGCAGCGTCGGATCGGAGACCTGCTGGCCGCTCTCGGGGGCGGGAAACGCGGGCAGCCCCGGCGCTTGCGCCTGGGGCGCCGGGGCGGCTCCGCTGCGCCCCGCTGCTTGTACGGTGTCGATCGCCTGAACGTCCATGTTCGTGAGCATCCTCCTCGTAGTGGTATCGGACGTGCGCGAACGGCGGTTTAGGCGACCGGGCTCTCGATCGCCGCGTAGCCGCGGACGATCGCGCGCACGACCGTCGCCGGCGCCAGCGCCGCGAGCGTCTCGGGGTTCGGCCGCGCCGGCGCGCGCAGCGCCTCGTCCCAGGCCTCGCCGAGCGCGCGGGTCAGCGCGCCGGCGTCGGCCGGATCGAACCGCCGCGCCGAGACGCCGGCGATGCCGAACCGGCGCCGGTCGGAGATCGCGAGCCGCGCGCCCGCCAGGGCGGCGGCGGCGAGCCGGGCGCCGCCCTCGCCGGCCCAGGCCGCGTCGATCACGACGGCGGCCGAGGCGCGGAGCGCGGCGGCGACGTC
>DATHLL010000462.1:0-2212 GCA_035488195.1 Candidatus Elarobacter sp.
GCACGCGCAGAACGAACCCGTCCGCCAGGTGCTGCTGCGCCTCGCGCGCGCGAGCGGCGCCGACCTGGCGATCGGTGACGGCGTGACCGGCTACGTGACCGTCGAGCTGCACAAGGTCACGCTGGGGCAGGCGCTACACGCGATCCTGGATCCCGTCGGCGCGACGTTCCATGTCCACAACGGCGTCTGCGACGTCGAGCGGACCGCGAACTCGGCCGCAACTCCCGGCGGTTCGGCTCCGGTCGTGATCCCGCTCTCCGTCGTCGGCGCGAAGCGCGCGGCCGCGTCGCTTCGACCGCTCTTCCCCGGCGTGACCATCACCGAGGACACCCGATCGAACGCGCTGCTCGCGGTCGGCACCGCGAGCGACGTGCAAGCGATGCGCGCCGTGCTGCAAGGGATCGACGTTCGCGATCCCGGGGCACCCGTTACGGAAGCGTTGGCCGTCCACGGGCCGGTCCAGGCGCCGGCGCTCGCGGAGAAGTTGCGCGCCGCATTCCCCGACGCGAAGTTCATCGTCGCCGGCGCGCGCCAGTTGCTCGTCACCGCCAGGCCCCTCGAGCTGAACCAGATCAAGCCCGCGCTCGCGGCGCTCAACGCTGCGGGGGCGACGCCTGCGCCGGCCGCGGCGGCGACCGAAGCGGTCCCGGTTCTCCGGCGCGCGCCGCGCGACGTCGCCCGCTCGCTGGCTGCGCAAGTCCCCGGGCTGCGTGCGGCCGTCTCCGGAAGTACGGTCTTGCTCTCGGGTCCGCCCGATACGGTCGCGCGCGCGAAAACCCTCGTCGCGCAGCTCGATCTCCCGAGCTTCGGCGAGAAGTACACGCAGGTCTACCGGATCAAGACGCTCGACGCCGCCTCGGTTGCGGATTTGCTGCGCCGCAGCTTCCGCGATCTCGATGTCACGGTCGACGCGTCGCTGAACGCGATCGCCGTAACCGCGGCTGCGGCGCAGCAGCAGCGCATCGCCGACGCCGTCGCGCAGCTCGACGCGCCGCCCGCGGGATCGCCCGGCGCGCTGCTCCCCGGCTCGGCTGGCGGATCGAACGGTTCGACGGAGGTCGTCACGCTGAAGTCGTTCGTCCCGGGACAAGGTCAGGGCGGGACCGACGCGGTCGCCGCGTTCACGCAGGCGCTGCAGATCGTCACGCCGGACGTGCGGGTGATCCAGCTTCCGACGCCCGGCCAGATCGCGCTCGTCGGGCCGCCGGCGAGCGTGCGGACCGCGCGCGAGTTCATCGACAAGGTCGACATCGTCGCGCCGCTCGTCGTCCTCGACACCGAGGTGCTCGAAGTCGACGAGACGGTCGCCAAGAACCTCGGGGTCCAGCTTGGCACCGCCGCCATCAGCACCACGTTCAGCGAGATGCAGCCACTCCCGAATCCGGACGGCTCGCCGACGCGCCTCGGGCAGTTCCAGGCGCTCACGCGCACCCCGATCTCGTTCACCGCCCAGCTCAACCTGCTCGTGCAGAACGGGAAGGGCCGCGTCCTCGCCGATCCGCGGATCACCACGCTCTCGGGCCGCACCGCGTCGATCCGGGCGGGCGACACGATCTCGATCCTCACCACGACCGCGGGCAACGCGGGAACGATCGCGACGACGCAGGTGCAGAGCTTCCAGACCGGTGTCACGCTCGACATCACGCCGTCGGTGACGCCCGACGGCGGGATCACCGTCGTCCTCCATCCCGTGGTGAACAGCTTGATCGGGACGAACGCCGGGGTCCCCGAGATCAGCACGCGCGACACGCAGACCACCGTGCATCTCCAGGACGACGAGACGCTCGTCATCGGCGGCCTCATCCAGGAGAACGACACCCGCACGACGACCAAAGTGCCGTTTCTCGGCGACGTCCCGGTCGTCGGGCGCGTCTTCCGCAATGAGAACGTGCAGGGACAGCGCAACGAGCTGATCATCGTCGTCACGCCGCACGTCGTCAAACCCGGGACATCCGTGCTGCCGGGTCCGCCGATCCGCGCGATCCCGAAGCCGTCGGCGCTTCCGACGTTGCCGCCGAACACGCACCTCCCGCCACCGAGCGGACAGTTCCCCGCACCGCGAACGCCGGGCACGCCGGCGCTTTCGGTCGCCGCCACGACTCCGGCTCCGGCGGCCGGCGCGGGCGTCCCGGCGCCCGCTCCGGGGCACCCGGTGCAGACGCCGGCGCCGTCGCCGAGCGCGTTCGCTCAGACGAACGTCTTCACGTTCGGC
>DATHLL010000463.1:0-4578 GCA_035488195.1 Candidatus Elarobacter sp.
GGGACATCATCAAGACGCTCGTGAACGCGGACGCTTCGACGCTCGACCGCGTCGTCTCCGGCACGTACAAGCACGCGAAGCGCCGCGCACACGAGATGCGCGACGCCGCGGAACTCCTCGAGGAACTCGGCGTGCCGCCGACGATCACGCGCGCGACCGCCGAGTCTCTCGAGCGCATCGCCGGCGACCGAGCATCGCCGTGACGCGCAGCGTCCTTAGAGCACGCTCGCGAGCCGATCGATGATCTGACCCCAGCCCTCGGCGTGGCGGTCGCGCGAATCGACCGAGCGAAGCTGTTCGTGCGTGAGCACGAGCTCCGTGCCGCCGGCGACCTCGTTGAACTCGAGCGTCAGCAGCGTGTCAAACTCGTCGGCCGGGTCGTCCTCTTCCCAGCGCCACGTCATGGACAGCTTTTCGGGCGCCCGCACCTCCTGGTAGACACCGCGGACCGGGAACTGCTCACCGTCCGGGTGGACCATGAGAATGCGATAGCTTCCGCCGGCACGGACATCCATTGCGATCTCGGTGATCTTCGTGTCGCCGGGGCTGAAGAACTTCGTGAGGATCTCGGGGGTCGTCCATGCGTCGAAGACGCGCTGGCGCGGCGCGGCGTACGTGCGGCGCAGGACGAGTGCCGGTACCGAGACCGGCGTTTCGGTTTGGCTCATGTGGTCTTCTTTCGTTGAGGAGCTTCGTCGAGAACGTCGCCGAGGCGATCGAGAGTGGCGTTCCAGAACGCGCGCTGCTTGTCGATCCATGCCGACGCGGCGTTCATGGTCTTCGGAGAGAGCGCACAGTGGTGCACGCGGCCGCGCACGCGGCGGTCGATGAGCCCGGACTCCTCCAGCACGCGCACGTGCCGCGAGATCGCGGGCTGCGAGATGGCGAACCCGGAGGCGATCTCGCCGACCGTCAGCGGCCCGCGCGCGAGCCGCTCGACGATCCGCCGCCGAGTCGGGTCCGCCAGAGCCGAGAAGACCCCGTCGAGATTCGCACTGTTAACCATAAGGTTATATAACCATAGCGTTAAATATAGCGCCATGTCAAGTCCCGGCCGAAAGACGCCCCGCGGTCAGCCGTCTTCTTCGTCGAGCTCGCGGTAGACGGCGGCCGCCGCGGCGAAGGCGGAGTTCGCCGCCGGGACGCCGGCGTACACGGCGACCTGCAGCAGCACTTCCTTCACTTCGTCGCGCGTGACGCCGGTGTTCCGCGCGCCGCGAACGTGCAGCCGCAGCTCTTCCAGGCGTCCGAGCGACGCGGTCATCGCGATGACCAGCATGCTGCGGATTTTTCGGTCCAGCCCCGGCCGGTTCCAGATCTCGCCCCACGCGTAGCGCGTGATCAGCTCTTGGAAGTCGCGCGTGAACTCCGTCGTGCTCGCCTGCGCGCGGTCGACGTGCTCCTCGCCCAGGACCGCGCGGCGGTTCAGCATCCCGCGCTCGTACCGTTCGTCGGCCATCACGCCGCCTCCAAGAACGCCAGCAGCACCTCGTTGAACGCGACCGGCTGCTCGGCGTTCATGATGTGCGCCGCCGAGCTCAGCACGCGAAGCTGCGATCCCGCGATCGCCTGCTGCAGCACCGCACCGACCTCCGGCGTCGCCGTCGGGTCGTGCGCGCCCTCGAGGATCAGCGTCCGCGCGCGGATCAGCGCGTCGTCCTCGCGCAGATCGGCGTCGCGAACGGCGCGGCAGCCGGCGAGGTAGCCGCTCTTCGGCGTCCGGCCGACCATGTTGCGGAAACCCTGCACCAGCTCGGGGCGCGTCTCGTGCGCGTGCGCCGTGAACCAGCGCTGCATCGTCGGCTCGACGATCGCTTCGACGCCTTCGCGCTCGACGGTCGCGATGCGCGCGTCCCAGACGGACGGCGGACCGACCTTGCTTCCGGTGGCGCAGATCACCAGCGCGTCGATGCGCTCGGGGTGCCGCGCGCCGAGCCGTTGCGCGACCAATCCGCCGATCGAGAGACCGACGAAGCTCACGCGGTGGATCCCCAGCGCGTCGAGCAGCGCCACCGCGTCGCCGGCGAGCGTCGCGATCGATCCGGCAGCCGGATCGTCGTCCGGCGTGGTGTCGGTCAGGCCGTGGCCGCGCATGTCGTACCGCAGGACGCGGTGCTTCCGCACCAGCGCGTTCATCTGGTCGTCCCACAGGTGCAGGTTGCATCCCAAGGAGTTCGCCAGCATGACGACCGGCGCGTCGCGCGGTCCCGCGAGGTCGTAATGCACCGTGATCGATCCCGCGCGCACGAACGGCATCGAGCGTACTGATCGGCACAGCAGCCCGTGAATCCCTCCCGCGCCTCGGCATGCAACCGGCGCGGCCCGCCGGTGTTGAGAATCCCGTATGCCTCTCGTACGCATCACGGGCCGCCACGACGTCCGGACGCTGCGCGCGCTCGGGGACGCCGTCCACGACGCGCTCGTCGCGGCGATCGGGATCCCGCCCGACGACCGTTTCCAGATCCTGACCGCGGCGACCGCCGAGACGCTGGTCTCGGACGCCGGCTATCTCGGCCACCGCCGGGAGTCCCCGGCGATCGTCGAGATCACGCTGCGCGGCGGTCGCACGAACGACCAGAAGCGCGCGCTCTACGCCGAGATCGCGCGCGGCGCCCAGCGCGCCGGCGTTCGGGCCGACGACGTCATGGTCGTGCTCCACGAGAACCAGCCCGTCGACTGGTCCTTCGGGGGCGGCGTCGCGGACTACGCGCTGACCGGCTGAGCCGAGCGGCGGAGAGACGAGGCGCGCATGCGGGGCTCGGATAACGTTCGGGCATGAGACGCCTGCTCGCCGTGATCGGTGCCGTCGCCGCCGTGTCCCTCGGCAGTGTCGCGGCCGCGCAAGGATTTCTCGGGACGTGGTCGCGCGGGACGCAGCTCCCGATCGCGCGCAGCGAAGACTCCGTCACCTCGGTCGGCACGACGATCTACGTCATCGGCGGCTATGCTGCGGCCGGACAGAATCCGGCCGCGCTCGACACGACCGGACAGGTCGACGTCGATCAGCCGCTGGTGCAGGCGTTCGATCTGCAGAGCGGCCGCTGGAGCGATCGCGCCCCGCTGCCGCGCGGGCTGAACCACGTCGGCGTCGCCGCGCTCGGCGGAAAGATCTACGCGTTCGGCGGCTTCGTCGCGCAGAACCGCAACCCGGTCGCCGACGCGAACGTCTACGATCCCGCGGCCGATGCGTGGAGCGACGTTCCGGGCGTGCCCCGTCCGCTCGGCGCGATCGCGGTCGCCGCGCTCGACGGCAAGCTGCACCTGGTCGGCGGGCGCGACGCGCACAGCGTGGCGACGCACTACGTCTACGATCCGGCGACGAAGCGCTACACGACCGCGGCGCCGCTCCCGGTCGGACGCGATCACATGGGGCTGGTCGCTTACGGCGGCAAGCTCTACGCGATCGGCGGCCGCATCGACGACTTCAACCACAACACCTCGTACGTCGACGTCTACGATCCGAAGACGAACCGGTGGACGGAAGGGACGCCGATGCCGTCGCAGCGCAGCGGGATGGCGGTCGTCGTCTATCGCGACCGCATCCTCGCGATCGGCGGCGAGCGGGCCGGCGGCACGTTCACCAACAACGAAGCGTACGACCCGCGCACCAACGAGTGGGTGACGCTCAGCGCGCTCCCCGAAGGCCGCCACGGCACCGGCGCGGTGGTGATCGGCGACTCGCTCTACCTCCCCGCCGGTGGACCGGTGAACGGCGGGAGTCGTCAATCCGACACGCTGTTCATCTTCAAGCAGTCCTGAAGCGCACGTTCTGGGTCGCGCTGGCGATCCTCGTCGTAGCGGTCATGTTCTGGGCTGCCCTGAGCCACCGCGTCTACGCGCGGACATTGCCGGCGCATCTGCTCTATCGCATCTTCGGCGAAGAGTCGGAGGGCGGTCCGTTCGGCGTGCGGACCCTGCTGCGCAAGCTCTATAGCATCGTCGCGTTCACGGTGATCGGGTTCGTCATGCACAAGGCGCTGCCGCGAACGGCACGGCCCGCGCTGCGCGCCGCGCTCATCGTGGCGATCTTCTCCGGCTTCATCGAGATCGCGCAGAAGCTGAACGGCGCCCCTGAAGGACTGCTCTCGAACGGGATCGACATCGCCTGCGGAGCATTAGGCGGCTGGCTCGGCGTGACGGCGGATCGAGTGCTGAGCTCGCACCGGATGCGCTGAGGTCTACGGATCGTTGAAATCCAGATCGCCGACATCGAATCTGATGTCCCGACTGCAGTCGAGGCCTTTGACGCGGTGGACGGCTCGCCACCTCGCGCCGGGCTGAATGTGCGGCCGCTCGCGCAACCAGTCGCGATCCCATGGCCACGTCCAATGTGAGCTCGGCCGGAGTGAGAGATCGAAGTGCGCCACTTGGCGATAGTCGTTGACGACCTCGACCGCGACATCGGCGTCCTCGCCTGCCGGCTTGCAGTCGACGAAGCCGGCGTACAGCCCCGGCGTGTCCTCGGACAGGACGAAGAAGTCAGCTGGCATCGGCCTGTGAAAGCGCTTGCCGTTCCCTCCCGCCCGCGCCACGGGATCCGGAGATGCCGTCTCGAAGACCGGAGAGGGGCTCGGTATC
>DATHLL010000464.1:0-4120 GCA_035488195.1 Candidatus Elarobacter sp.
TGGGAGCGCCGCGACGCGCTCGCCGCCCACTTGCGCGGCGTGCGGCCGGAGATCGAGCGGCTCGCCGCGCGCAACTTCGACGTGCTGGACGACGTGGTGACGCGAACGGTCCACAAGGCGGCCGGCACCGAGGCCTGAACGCCGCGATCGGCGCGGCGCGGCGGGAGTGCGACACCCCGGCGCCCGAAGCACATCCGTTCGATGTCCGAGACGACCGCGCGGGACTACCGCTCGACCCTGAACCTCCCGAAGACCGAGTTCCCGATGCGCGGCGAGCTCCCGAAGCGCGAGCCCGAGCGCGTGCGGTGGTGGGCCGAGCGCGGCACCTACCGGCGGCGGCTCGAGCGGAACCGCGCCGCCGGCGGCAAGGCGTTCGTGCTGCACGACGGGCCGCCGTACGCGAACGGCGACCTGCACATGGGGCACTTCCTCAACCGCGTCCTCAAGGACGCGCTGGTGAAGATCCACTTGCTGTCGGGCGAGTACGCGGACTTCGTCCCCGGCTGGGACATGCACGGCCTGCCGATCGAGCGCGAGACGCTGAAGCATCTCGGCGCGGATTTCCGGCAGATCGATCCGATCGCGCTGCGCGCGGCGTGCCGCGAGCGCGCGCTGTACTGGCTGAACCACCAGCGCGACATCATGGTGCGGATGGGAACGTTCGGGCGGTTCGACCAACCGTACATGACGATCGCGCCGGAGTTCGAGGCGACGATCGTCGAGACGCTGGCCGATCTCGCCGAGCACGAGTACCTCTACAAGGGTCTGCGCTCGACGCTGTGGTGCATCTATGACGAGACCGCGCTCGCCGAGGCGGAGATCGAGTACAAGGACCACGTCTCGCCGTCGGTCTACGTGCGCTTCCGCGCGGACGACGCGCAGCGCCGCGCGATCCTCGAGCGGTTCGGCGCGCAGGACGACGGGACGCCGCTCGCGGTGGCGATCTGGACGACGACGCCGTGGACCCTCCCGGCGAACGTCGCGGTCGCGCTGAAGTCGGACGCGGTGTACGGGCTCTACCGCATCGGCGACGAGGACCTGATCGTCGCGGAGGCGCTCGCGCAGCCGGTGCTGGAGCGGCTCGGGCGCGGCGCGGGGACGCTGCGCGCCGAGATCTCCGGCGAGGCGCTCGACCGGCTCGCGGTGCGGCATCCGTTCCTCGACCGCGACTCGCTGATCGTGAACGCCGGCTACGTCGAGCTCGAGACCGGGACCGGCGCCGTGCACACCGCGCCCGGACACGGTGCGGACGACTTCGAGACCGGCGTGCGCTACGGGCTGCCGGTCATCAATCCGGTCGACGCCGCCGGACGCTTCACCGCCGAGGCGGGGCCGTACGCCGGGCTGCAGATCTTCGAGGCGAACGCGCGGATCGTCGAAGACCTGCGCGCGTCGGGCGCGCTGATCGCCGGCGAGTCGTACGAGCACAGCTACCCGCACTGCTGGCGCTGCAAGAACCCGGTGATCTTCCGCGCGACCGCGCAGTGGTTCATCGGGATGGACCGGCACCAGCTTCGTCAGCGCGCGGAGAGCGCGGTGCACACGGTCGCGTGGCAGCCGTCGTGGGGCGAGAACCGCATGTCGCAGATGGTCGGAAACCATCCCGAGTGGTGCCTTTCGCGGCAGCGCGTGTGGGGGACGCCGATTCCGTCGGTGACCTGCACGGCGTGCGGCAACGCGTTCCTCGACCCGCAGCTCGCGCGCAATTTCGGCAAGGCGATGCGCTCGCGCTCGTTCGACCAAGGGAACGCCTCGGATCTGTGGTGGACCGAAACGCTGGAAGCGTTCGCGCCGCCCGGGATGGCGTGTCCGGCCTGCGGCGCGACCACGTTCGAGAAGGAGCGCAACATCGTCGACATCTGGTTCGAGTCGGGCGTCACCTGGCGCGGCGTGCTCGTCGAGCGCGGGATGAAGTTCCCGGCCGACGCGTACCTCGAGGGCGCCGACCAGTACCGCGGCTGGTTCCGTTCCAATCTGCTGACGTCGGTCGCGACGCGCGACGTCGCGCCGTACGAGCAGGTGATCTCGTACGGGTGGGTCGTCGACCAGCACGGCCACGCGATGCACAAGTCGGCGGGCAACTACATCGGCGCCGGCGAGGGGATGGAGAAGTACGGCGCCGACCTGCTGCGGCTGTGGACGGCATCGACCGACGTGTTCAGCGGCGACGTGCGGCTCGGCGCGAAGATGCTCGACAACGTCTCGAACGTCTACCGCAACTTGCGCAACCGGCTGAAGTGGTTTCTCGGCTCGCTCGACGGGCTCACGCGGGATCAGGTCGTTTCGCGTGAAGCGATGGAGCCGATCGACCGGCTCGCGCTGAGCGCGCTCGACGCGTTCGCGAAGCGCGTCGTCGGCGCGTACGCGCGCTTCGACCTGCACGACGCGTACATCGCGATCCAGGCGTTCGACAAGGAAGACCTCTCCGCGTTCTACGTCGACGTGCTGAAGGAGCCGCTCTACACGAAGCCGCCGGGCTCGCGCCGCCGCCGCAGCGGTCAGTCGGCGCTGCTCGAGATCTTCCGCACAATGTGCGTCCTGCTCGCGCCGATCCTCTCGTTCACCGCGGAGGAGGCGTGGCAGTACCTCGCGCCGGAGCTGCGCGGCGAGCACGAGTCGGTGTTCGACCTGACGTTCCCGCAGATCGGCGAGATCGACGAGGAGGCGCTGGCGGCGTGGACGCTGCTGAAGGAGCTGCGCGCGCAGGTCGCCGCGAGCGAAGGCGTCCGCGACTTCCAGCTCGATGCGCGCGTCGACGTCCCGGGCGAACTGTACGACCGCCTCGTCGTGCTCGGCGACGGCCTGCGCGAAGCGCTGGTCGTCTCGTCACTGCGCGGAATCAACGCCGCCGCGAACGGCACCGCGAGCGTCGTCGTCGTCCCGGCCGAAGGCGAGAAATGCCAGCGCTGCTGGAAATATCTCCCGCTCGGCACCGACCCCGAGCACCCGTCCCTTTGTGCGTCCTGCGCCGCGATCGTGCGCGAGCTCGAAGCGCCGGCGTGATGGCTGCCGGCGTCCGGAGCCTATTTTTCCGGCTGTTTCGGCGTGACGGCAGTACCGGGGTGGGCTGAGACCGGGCCGCGCGACGGCGGTTGCACCGGCATCGCGATCACTTCGCGAAGGAAGATACGGCGTACGGGCCGCGCGCGGCATTTTTCCGCTTCGCCGTTCGCCGAAATGCCCTGACCGTGGACGTCGTTGCTCATTGCGGTACTCCCTCGGAACGTTGCTGTTCGGCAAGGTCCGACTCGACCTGCGACCAGTAGATGAATTCGATGCTTTCACAATCGGCTTTGTCGACGAGTGCTCCCCATGATCCGCGCACGCGCTCGACGAAGACGCCTCGTTCCTGATCGAGACGCCATAGCTCCCCTAGCATCAATTGCTCCGCTGCGGGATAGGTCGATACATTGGCCGGATTGGCGAGGCGTCCGGCGATGCGGCGGCCGTCGCGGAGCGTCAGAACGGCCGCCAGGTCCAGCCGCTCCTCGGCGATGCGTTGGAACGTCTTGTCCCACGGTTTTTCGATCGGATCGGCGACGTACCCGGCTCGGACGAGGTATCGCTGAAGAGCGTACCATCCCCAGCCGAGCGCGATCGGCACGAGGACGAACGTCGTCATGATGTCGAGGCCATAGACGAGGCCGCGGTACGGCTGCGGTACGATGCTTGCCACAGCCAGCAGAGCCTCACCGATCACGTCCGCGATCAAGCTGTATCCGACGATGTCGACCAGAGCTTCGTTGGACTTCCGAGGTTCGCCGCCGCGTTTCGCTTCATAGGCGCGCAGCGCGACGAGGCCGGGGAGAACCAGCGCGGCGAACGCCAGGATCTCCGCGATCGTCGCCGATTTCAAGACGTCGTAGATCTTCGTCAATTCGGACACGGTCCGAGCATAGCGGGCCGGCGTGTCCGGCACATGGCCGAAGTGTTGCGAAATACCTACACGGCGCAGCGCAATGCGGCATCGGTCGGGACGCGCTGCGGCAGCCGTGCGATGACGGCGTCGGTGAACGCTTCGGTGCTTGCGGGCGCGCCGCGGTCGCGCTCCAGGTCCGCCGTGCGGGGGCCGTCGGCGAGGGCGGCGGCGACGGCGTGCTCGATGCGCCAGGCGACGTCC
>DATHLL010000465.1:0-9586 GCA_035488195.1 Candidatus Elarobacter sp.
CCGCGCGCTCTTCCGCCGCGCCGTCGACGACGTCGCCGCGGCGCTGGCGCCCGGGAGGTTCGCGCTCGTGGGGCACTCGCTCGGCGGGTTCGTCGCGGCCGACTGGGCGGGCGCGAACCCGGATCGCGCTACGCACCTCGCGCTGATCGCGCCGGCCGCGTTCTCGCGCACGCCGCGGCACCTGCTCTACGCGCTGCTCGCGCGCGCCGCGGCGCGCCGGCTCTCCGCGCTGGCGCCGCCGAAGCGCTTCGTCGCTCGCATGCTGCACCGCGCGGTCGCCGTCCCGGCGTCGATCGACGAAGCGCATCTCGAGCGCGCGTACGAGCTCGCCCAGGATCTGGCGGTGCGCCGCGCGTTCGCCGGCGTCTACGCGAGCGCGATCGAAGCGTTCGCCGGCACCCGCGCGTTGCGCGCGCACTTCGCCCGCTACACCGGCCCCGTCTTCTGCGCCTGGGGCCGGCACGACCGCTACATCCCGCTCTCCTCGCTCCGCGACGTCCGCCGCGTCTACCCGCACGCGACGACGCTCGTCCTCGACCGCAGCGGCCACCTCCCGACCATCGAAGAGCCGCACCGTCTCGCCGCGGCGCTGCGCGGGTTTTTGGCTACAACGTCAGCGTAACGCCGTGACGAGCTGAAGGACCAGCACGCAAACGGTGGTTCCAGCCATGAGGATCGTGGCCCACTCGAGGCGTCGCGTCTTCTTGTCGTTGATCCGCTCACCGGTACGACACGAACGTTCCATCGCGACGATCGCCCTGCGCAACGTCGCGGTCGGGTACTGTGGGAAAAACGTCACCAGCGATTCCGGAGACGGGGCGATCGCTCCGCGCTTCGACATGAACACTCGCAGCAGAAAGGCGAGCGGCACGCAGTACAACAATGCCGTCGCTTTCGCATCGATCTCCTTGCTCCGGTCGTCCTCGCGATCTGCTCGTTCAGCGATGAGCTGGTACAGGTACTGGTAGTCGGCCGGCGCGCCAGAGTCGTCGTGGACTAGAAACGAAATCGAGGGAGAATCGATACGTCGTTGAGATCTTTGATGAAGTCCTCGACGCGCGGTGGTCGCGTCGCGCGCGGCCAGTCCACCTCCGGTGGCGGCGGCACCGGACGTCCGTCGATCGACTTCGGTTCCCGAGTTTGATGCTGGCCGCCGGCTTCGTCCATCGTTCTCTCCCGTCATCACCGCTTCATCATGACGGAACGATGTTGCCGCACGATGACCGCGATGTCACCAATCTCCCATTCGGGTTTCGTCGACTTCTCCTTCGATGACGATCGTGCCGGGGGCGAGGATGGCCGAAAGGGCGGGGACGCCGGCGTAGCGCAGGTCGCGGCGGACCGCGTCGTCGGCGGAGCGCGCGGTCAGCGCGGCGAGGCGGCTCAAGACGTCGGGCGCGCAGAGCACGCGCGCCGGCGCGGCGTTGTAGAGCCGCCGGAATCCGGCGAACGCCGCTTCCAGCGCCGCCTCGTCGAACGCCGCGCCGAGCGCGACGGTCCACCGCACGCGTTCCAACCGGCTACGCACTCCGGACCAGCGGTGGGTTCAGCAAGGCTGAACCCACCGGTCGCCCGAACGGCAGGCGCGATGGCGGCTCGGATCCTCGACGGGCGCGCGCTCGCGAACGAGCTGCGCGAAGAGATCGCGGCGCGCGCGCGGCGGCTGCGCGCGCGCGGCGTCGCGCCGTGTCTCGTCGTCGCGATCGTCGGCGAGGACGCGGCGAGCGTCGCGTACGTGCGCAGCATCGAGAAGGAGGGCGCGAAGGCGGGCGTGGACGTGCGCGTCGACACGCTGGCCGCCGACGCGGACGAGGAGTCGCTGCGCGAGCGGCTGCGCGCGCTCGGCGACGATCCGGCGGTGCACGGGATCATCCTGCAACAGCCGCTCCCGCCGCACCTGGGGATCCGGCGGGTCGCCGAGTCGATGCCGGCGCACAAGGACGTCGACGGCGCGAACCCGGTGAACCTCGGCCGCCTCGCGTTCGCGAGCGGCACCGAGTTCGTCCCCGCGACGCCGCAGGCGTGCATGCTGCTGCTGGAACGCAGCCGGCACTGGCCGCTGCGCGGCGTGCGCGCGTGCGTCGTCGGGCGCTCGAACGTCGTCGGCCTCCCCGTCTCGCTGCTGCTGATGGCGCGCGACGCGACCGTCACCGTGACGCATCAGGAGACGCGCGATCTCGCGCACCACACCCGCGACGCCGAGATCGTCGTCGTCGCGACCGGCGTCCCGGGCTTGATCACGCGCGCGATGATCGCGCCGGGCGCGACGGTGGTCGACGTCGGCACGACGTTCGTCGGCGGCAAGCTGGTCGGCGACGTCGCCTACGCCGAGGTGGCGGAGATCGCCGGCGAGATCACGCCGGTCCCCGGCGGCGTCGGCCCGGTGACGAACGCCGCGCTGATGCGCAACGTCGTGCTCGCCGCGGAACGGCTCACGACCCCGCGCTGAGCGCGGCGCATCGCGCGCGCGCCGCCGCGCCGGCGGCGCGCGTGACGGAGATCGTCCAGCGGCCGACCCGCGCGCACGGCCGCGCCGCCTCGCTCGCGACCAGTGCGTCGGCGACGCCGGTGTGCGGCATGGTGACCAGCACCACCGGCTCGCGGCGCTGCGGCCGCACCGCCGGGCGCAGCGCGCGCGGGACCATCCCGAAGCGGTCTTCCCCGGCGCCGTTCGAGGCGAGCACGATCCCCGGCTCGTACGGCTCGGTGTCGATCACCGCGCCGTCGCCGGCGAGCGCGCGAACCCGCGCGCCGATCGCGAGCCGCTCCGCCGCGTCGGCGCGCATCAGCGGCGCCGCGCGCAGCTCCCACGCCGCGCTGCGGTACGCGAAGAAGAGCGCGAGCGCCGCGCCCGCGAGCGCGCGCCATCGGACGACGCCGCGCCGCGCAAAGACCGCCGCCGCGAAGATGCAGGCCGGAAGCGCCGGCAGGAAATAGTGCTCGAAGAAGTTGCCGGGCGCGACCGCGCAGACGAGCGCGCACGCGGCCCACACGAGCGCGAAGCGCTCGGTCCGGTCGCGCGGCGCGCGGACGACGCCGAGCAGCAGCGCGACGACGATCCCCGCGCCCGACGCGACGATCCCGAAGAACGCCGCCTTCAGCGTCTCGGCGGCGCCGCGGTGCCGCGCGTAGCTGCCCGCGACGTACGGCGTCCAGCTCCGCACCAGCTCCGCGGTCGCCGGAGCGCCGGCGCTCGCGAGCAGCGCGAGGGCCAGCAGCGCGACGGTCCCCGCGTACCACGCGCCGAGCCGGACGCGCTCGCGCGCGCTCTCCGCGCGGTCGAGCAGCGGGACGAGCAGCAGCGCCGCAGGGAGCCAGACCGCCGTCGCGAGCCCGAGCACGACCGCCGCGGCGGCGGGCCGCGCGGCGAAGAACAGCAGGTACGCGAGCAGCAGCAGCGGCAGCGCGGCGTTCTCGACGCTGTCGAGCGAGACCGGGAGGACGCCGAGCAGCAGCGCGAGCCCCAGCGCCGCCCACGGCCACGCGGCCGCGCCGGCGCGGCGGAGCAGCGCCGCGAACAGCGCGACCGACGCCACGTCGAGGCAGCCTTCGGCGAGCGCGTGGAGACGGTAGTTCGACCCGAACGCGAGCTGCAGCGCCGCGTTGAGCAGATAGATCCCCGGGAGCTTGTTGTCCCACAGGTCGGCGTACAGCTTCGCGCCGTGCGTCATCGCACGGCCGTAGTACTCGAAGAGCGCCGCGTCGGAGATCGGCGGCACCGCCTTGAGCGCGGCCGCGACCAGCGGCACGACGAGCGCGAGCGCGAGCACCGCCGCTTCGGATCTGCTGCTGCGCACGCGTCAGTTCAGCGAGAAGTGCTTGCCGAAGAAGCGCTCCTGGTGCGCGCGGAACTCGCCGCCGGGCGCGTCGTCGCGCACGACGTTCTCCTGCTTCTTCTTCCGCTCGATCAGCGCGCGGAGCTGCGGCAGCAGCCGCCGCAGGAACCCGAGCTCCGCGGCCAGCCGCGCCTCCGCGGTGCGCAGCTCGAGGAGCCGCTGCTTGAGCGCGTCGGCGACCTGGAGCGCGTCGCCGACGACGTAGCTGGCGTCGACCGGATCGTGCGGGAGCTGCACCTCGCTCTCGTTCCCGCTGAACGCGACGAGCAGCTTCACGTACTCGCGGAACTCGCGCAGCACGCGGTGGGTGAGCTCCGAGGCGCGCGCGTCGGCGTCGTCGCCGGTTTCTTCGATGAACTTCACCTCGGCGGTGAGGTACGGCTCGCGGCTGAGGATGCGCAGGATCCGAAAGCGCCGCCCGCCGGTCGTGCTGATGTAGTAGCGCCCGGCCGACAGCGGCGTCACCTCGGAGATCTCCGCGGTCGTCCCGACTTCGTGCGGCGTGACGTCGGGATCGCCGGCCTCCCGGCCGTCGCGGATCAGGACGACGCCGAACGCCTCGTTGGCGTCGAGGCATTCGGCGATCATCCGGCGGTAGCGCTCCTCGAAGACGTGCAGGTTCAGCACCGCGCCCGGGAAGAGCACCGTGTTGAGCGGGAACAGCCGCAAGGTGCGCGTCCCGGCCACGCTCAGACCGAACGGCCCGCTTTCGCAGCGTCGAGGCGCTGCTGCACCACGTTCCAGTCGACGTTGGCGAAGAACGCCTCGATGTACTTCGAGCGTTCGGCCGGCTTGTAGTCGAGCAGGAACGCGTGCTCCCAGACGTCCATGACGAGCAGCGGGACGAAGCCCGCGACGTTGCCGTCCTCGTGCAGCGTGATCCAGTGGTTCGAGACGCGCTGCGAGCGCGGGTCGTAGTAGGCGATCGCCCAGCCGACGCCGCGCATCCCGCCGACCGCGCTGAAGTCTTTCTTCCAGGTCTCGAAGTCGCCGTACGCGCCGCCGAGCAGCTCCTCGACGCCGGAGCCGGGCTGACCGCCCGCGTTCTTGGTCATGTTCCCGAAGTAGTACTCGTGCAGGACCATGCCGTTGTACTCGAAGCCCAGGCGGCGCGTGAGCTCGGCGAACTGCGGGTTCGCGCCCGCGGCGTTGCCGCCTTTGATCTGCTCGGCGATCTGCTCGTTGAGCAGGTTCGTGTTCTTGACGTAGCCCTCGTAGAGACCGAAGTGGACCTGCAGCGTGTTGTCCGAGATCCCTTGCAACCCGGCGAGGTCGAACTTCTTCGGCGTGTACGGTTGTTGGGCGAGCGTTGCCAACGGAAGCCTCCTAGGATGTCATTGGGGTGGACGCGGTTGCTTCGACGACGCCCGCGGCGCACCCGGCAGGTTCCCGCTCGCGGCGGGCGGCAAACAAGCGCATCGTGCGCGACCTCTCCTACCTCACGCGGCTCCACCGGGAGCCCTCGCCGCTGCTCCTGGAGCTCGAGCAGCACGGGCTGCGGGAGGGGATCCCGATCGTCGACCGCGCGGCGGGGCGCTTCCTCTCGGTCCTGGTCCATTGCATGCAAGCGAACCGCATCTTGGAGCTCGGCACCGCGTACGGGTACTCGACGCTGTGGATGGCGCTCGCGCTCCCGCCGGCCGGCCGGATCTGGACGATCGACCCCGACATGGAGCGGACCGAGATCGCGCGCTCGTACTTCCGGCGCGCGGGCGTCGAGGACCGCATCGAGATCATCAACCAGCCGGCGCTCGAGGTGCTCGGCACGTTTCCGCAGCGCAATCTCGACATCGTCTTCATCGACGCGCTCAAGCACGAGTACGCCGACTACCTCGAAGCGGCGATCCCGATGCTCAAGCGCTCGGGGATCGTCGTCGTCGACAACCTGCTGTGGAGCGGCCGCGCCGCCGCGCAGCCGAAGGCCTCCGACGAGGAGAGCACCAAGGCGATCCGCGCGTTCAACAAGACCTTCCTGAACCATCCGGCGCTCGACGCGACGATCGTCCCGATCGGCGACGGAATCGGCATCGGTGCCCGCCTCGACTGAGGCCTTCCGCGCGGCGATGCGGCGCTTCGCGACCGGCGTCGCGATCGTCACCACCTCGCTCGACGGCCGCATCCACGGCTTCACGGTGAACGCGTTCGCGAGCGTCTCGGCCGAGCCGCCGACCGTGCTGATCTGCGTGAACCGCATCGCGACCGCGCACGGTCTCATCTCGGCCTCGCAGCGCTTCTGCGCGAACATCCTCGCGCTCGAGCAGCGCCCGCTCGCCGAGCGCTTCGCCGGCGGCGAGCCGCGCTCGCGCTTCGAGGGCGTCGCGTACCGCATCGGCCCCAGCGGCTCGCCGGTGCTCGAGGGGACGGTCGCGCACGTCGACTGCCGCGTCACCGAGGAGCTGACGAGTTCGACGCACACGATCTTCCTGGGCGAGGTCCTCGACGCGGGCTGGCGCGAGGGCGCCCCGCTCGGGTACTTCAACCGCGAGTACCGCGACTTCGGGATACGGAGCACCTGAGCAGATGATCGTCGAGACGTTTCCGGTCGGGATGCTGGCCTGCAACTGCACGATCCTCGCCGACCCGCCGAGCGGCGAGGCGATCGTGATCGACGGCGGCGACGACGCCGGCGAGATCGCGCGCCGGCTCGACGCGCACGGCGTGCGGGCGCGCTGGCTCGTCCACACGCACGCGCACATCGACCACATCGGGGCGCTCGGCCCGCTGCGCGAGCGCGCCGGCGGCGAAGGGCTGCTGCACCACGCCGATCTCCCGCTGTACCGGACGATGGCGCGGCAGGCGGCGTGGATCGGGATGGCGCGGGCACCCGAGGTCGTCGCGATCGACGGCGACCTCACCGACGGCGACGAGCTGCGCGCCGGCGCGATCTCGCTGCGCTGCGCGCACACGCCGGGGCACACGCCCGGCTCGACCTCGTTCGTCCTCGAGCACGCGGGCCGGACGACGCTCTTCACCGGGGACACGCTCTTCCGGGGCTCGGTCGGCCGCTGGGACCTGGGCGGAACCTCACTCGAGGACATCGTCGCCTCGATCCGGCGGAAGCTGCTCGTCCACGACGACGCCAGCGCCGTGATCCCGGGCCACGGCCCGGCCACGACGATCGGAACCGAACGCCGGGAGAACCCCTATTTGAGCTAGCCTTCGCAGGGGAAGCGGCCCGAACGCCCGTACGGCGCATCGATGCTCTCTCGGATCCCGCCCGCCACCGCCGCACTGACCGCCGCCGCGATCGCCGGATCGCTCGTCCTCGGAGGCTGTTCGACCAGCACCACCGGCGTCGTGACCCACACGCCCGCGCTGCAGACGGTCGGCGGCCGCAACACCGCCCGCAGCGCCGTGCAGAGCGCGCTGCTGATCGCCGAGACGACCAACGGGATCGCGCTCCCCGGCGGCCCGACGCCGACCGGCGTCCTGCGCCGCTTCGCCGCGCTCGTGAACGCACGCCGCACCGCCGGAACGCGGCGTGCCGCCGCGACCGGGACGTCGACCGGCGCGTGCAGCAACGGCGTGAAGCAGAGCCAGACGACCGGCTCGAGCGGCCAGCAGATCACGACCACCGACTACTACTACGACGCCGCGTGCGCGACGCTCGAGGCCGAGGACGTGATCACCGTCGACACGCCGTCGACGCCGACGAACACGACGGGCAGCGGGACGATCACCGTGTACAGCACGGCCGGCGCGGTCCGCGTCGTGCAGACGCTCGCCATGACCGTCGGCTCGACGACCGCGACCTCTTCGAGCCCGTCGAACGAGACGTATACGCTGACCGACAACGCGTCGGCGACCGCCGGCGGGAAGACGACCGCATCCGTCGGCGCCACGTGCATGGGCCAGCCGAGCTCCCCGACGCTGAACTGCTCGATCGCGCACTTCGGGAACTCGGCGGGGACGGCGTTCGGCGAGTCGCTCGCGACCGCGGCGACCGCCGCCTCGTCCGGAAGCGGCAACACCGCGACGACGAACCTCGGGTTCTATTCCTCGCCGACGATCGGGATCTCGCAGAGCGGGACGACGTGGGCGATCACCGGCGCGACGGCCTACAACTCGGGGACGAGCACCTTCACCTACACCTCGAGCGGGTTCACCGGGAGCGGGACGATGTCGATGACCGACTCGCTCTACACCTACGTCGAGTCGGTGACGCTCGCGGCGAGCGGGATGACCGCCTCGATCGTCGAGAACCCGAACGAGGCGGTGACGACGAAGACCAACATCGCGACCGCGACGACCGACCAGACCGGAACCGGGACGTTGAACTACGCCGACGCGACCAGCGAGACGATCGCGGGCGGCCTGATCGGCTTCTGACCCCGCCTGGGACTTTCGTCCCGGTTTGTTCGCGACGTTCGCAACGTAGGGCTCCCCGCTTGCGCGGGTAGCCCTCTTCACAGTTGACCGAACGTGGATCAGGAGGACCCCGCTCGATGGCGCATCGTGCACTCGCGGCTCTCGGAGCCGTCGCCCTTTCCGTCTCGCTGGCCGCTTGCGGCGGCGGGAGCAGCGGCAGCTCGTTCTCGCCGCAGACCCCCGTCCAGCCCGGGCCCGGCTCGATCGCGATCTCGCCGGGAACGCTCTCGTTCGGCGGGCCGGGCTCCGCCGCGCAGACGTTCACCGTCTCGAGCACGATCGCGGGCGTCGCGGCGCCGCAGTTCGACACGTTCGGCTGCGGCTCGGTCGTGAACATCTCGCCCGGCTCGTCGGGGTCGCTGCCGGCGACCTACACCGTCACGCCGGTCGCGAACGGGACCTGCACGCTGGTCGCGAACCTCGGCCACGCCTCGGCGTCGCTCGGGATCAACGTCGGCGGCAGCGGGCCCTCGATCAACGCGAGCACGAGCACCGTCACGCTGTTCGTCGGCGGGACCTCGGGGAGCGTCCTGGTCGGCGCGAGCAGCGGCACCTTCACCGCCGACTCGATGGCGTGCGCCGGGATCGCCGGCGTCACCTCGAACGGCTTCGCCGGCTCGTCGACGTACAACCAGCAGTTCAACGTCACGCCGATCGCGGCCGGATCGTGTCAGGTCGTGCTGGTGAACGGCTCCGCCTCGGTCGTCGTCTCGGTCGTCGTGAACGCCGGACCCGGCGGTCCGAACGCGCTCGTCCTCACGTCGAGCTCGATGGACTTCGCCTCGCAGGCCGCGCCGCCGCAGACCGACACGCTGAACTTCACCGGCAACGTCGGGCAGGTCACGATCGACGAAAACGACTGCATCGGGAACACCGGGAAGCCGAAGCTGGCGTACCTCACGCTCAACGGCGTCCCGCCCGGCTCACCGGTCTCGCTCCCGCAGTCGTTCACCGACACGCTGTACGGGAACGCCTCGGGGACCTGTCAGATCAACTTCGTCCCGCAGACCGGGACCGCCGCGACGCTGACGATCACCATCCATTAGTGGGTCGGGCTGACGCCCGATCCACTACGGCAAGATTTGCCCGTCGTCGTCCGCTCCGAGGAGGAGCGGACGGAGCAGCGGGATCGCGGGATCGCCGTACTGCAGCAGGTCGTGATGGAAGCGCGCCAGGGTGTACGCGCTTCCCATCTTTTTCTTGTAGTCGTCGCGCAGCTTGAGGATCTCGAGCTTGCCGAGCGTGTAATAGCCGTACGTCGCATCCTGCGTGCCGCGCTTCGCCTCGGCGCGCGCGCTGGCGGGATCGAGAAACGCCTGCGTCTCGAAGAACGTGACCGCCTGCGGGACCGTCATGCCTTGCGTGTGCATCTTCACGCCGGC
>DATHLL010000466.1:0-7070 GCA_035488195.1 Candidatus Elarobacter sp.
CGGTCGACGGCGTCGCGATCGGAGATCGCGTCGCGAGCGATCCGGGCGTTCTCACGCTGCCGCTCGGGACGCCGTTGCTCGGCCGGGCGATCGACGCGGCGGGCGAGCCGCTCGACGCGCGGCCCGCACCGCGTGGACGCCGTTTCTCGACCGAGGTCGCGGTGGATGCGGTCGCAGAACGGCGCCCGTGCACGGCGGTCTTCGAGACCGGCGTGCGCGCGATCGACGGACCGCTCGCGTTCGGGCGCGGCGCGCGAATCGGCATCTTCGGAGCGCCCGGCGCGGGGAAGTCGACGCTGCTCGACGCGATCGTCCGCGGCGCGAGCGCCGATGCGGTCGTCGTCGGGCTGATCGGCGAGCGCGGCCGCGAGGCGGAACGCCGGCTCGCGCGGCTATGCCCGCGTACGACGCTGGTCTGCGCGACGAGCGAGCGCGCCGCGGCGGAACGGGTGCGCGCTGCGGAGGTCGCGTTCGCGCAGGCGTGCGCGCTGCGCGCGCGCGGGCTCGACGTGCTGCTCGTCGTCGACTCGCTGGCGCGGATCGCCGCGGCGGCGCGCGAGGTCGCGCTCGCGGCGGGCGAGCCCGCCGGTCGCGGCGGCTACCCGCCGTCCGTGTTCGCTTCGCTCGCGCGGCTGCTGGAACGCGCCGGCCCGACCGCGCGTGGCAGCGTCACGCTGGTCGCGACGGTCCTCTCCGACGGGCCGGACGAGCACGATCCCGTCTCGGAGGCCGCGCGCGCCGCGCTCGACGGTCACCTCGTGCTCGCCGCGCGCCTGGCGCGCGCCGGCCGCTTCCCGGCGATCGATCTCGTCCGCAGCACGAGCCGCACCCTCGCCGACGTCGCCACGCCCGAGCACGCCGAGGCCGCGCGGATCGTCCGCGCCGCCGTCGCGGCGCTCGACGAGTCGCGCGATGCGCGCGCGCTCGGCGTCACGGCGAGCGACCTGTTCCTCGCCCGCTGCGTTGCACACGAGGCGGCGCTCGAGCGCTTCCTGCGCCAAGGGCCCGAGCCGTCGCGCTTCGGCGAGACGCTCACGGCGCTGCGCGCCCTCGCCGATAGTCTCACATGATGGACGTCTTCGCTGAGATCTCCGCGGTCCAGGACCGGATCGCTCAGATCACCGGCGCCCCGCCGCCGGGGAGCGTGCCGCCTATGCCCGCAGCGGCGGCGAATGTGGCCGGCGCGCCGCGCTTCGCGAACGCCCTCGCCGACGCCATGCGCTCCGGCCTGCGCGGCGGACCCGGTTTGCAGCCCGGCGGCCCGGACGCGCCCGGGAGCGGGCTCCCCGCGAACGCCTCGGCTCCGGTCGCGCCCGCCGAGATCGACGCGCTCGTCCAGCAGAACGCGGCGACCTGGCAGGTCGACCCGGCGCTGATCAAGGCCGTCATCGCCAACGAGTCGGGCTTCAACGCGAACGCCACCTCGCCGGTCGGCGCGCAGGGGCTCATGCAGCTCATGCCCGAGACGGCCGCGTCGCTCGGCGTCCGCGACGCGTACGATCCCGCGCAGAACGTCGCCGGCGGCGCGCGGTACCTGCGCGGCTTGCTCGACCGGTTCGGCGGCGACAAGCGGCTGGCGATCGCCGCGTACAATGCAGGACCCGGCGCGGTGGAGAAGTACCGCGACGTTCCACCGTACGCGGAGACGCAGAACTACGTTCAGAACGTCCTGGCCTCGTTCCAAAAGTACAGCACGACTCCGTAGTGGGTTCAGGCTGCGCCTGAACCCTTCGCGTTCGGACTTCGTCCGAGCCGCCTTCGGTCTCGCGCTTGTGCTGTGTCTGTTCGCGCCCGCTTCGGCGAAAGGAACGCGGAGCGATCGCGACGTGCCGGTGGCGACGATCCTGGCGGCGTACGACCGCGCGACGCACGCCGACGAGGTGAAGACGTTCGTCGCGGAAGGGACGCTCGTCGGCGAAGGGCTGACGGGGACGTTCCGGATCGTGCGCGACGGCGTGAACGAGCGCGAGGACGACGTGTTCGGACCGCGCCACGAGGTGCAGCTGCGGGTCGGCGACCGCTTCTTCGTGCGCAACGCGAACGGCAACGTGCGCGAGCTGCGCGGGTTTCTGCGCCGCCGCGCGCGCACCGAGGAGCTGATCGACTCGGGCGACTTCGTGAAGCACCCCGAGCTGACGCGCTTCGCCGGCTGGGGCGAGGCGAACGGCGCGAAGCTGTGGCGGCTCGAGGTGAACGCGAGCGGCGGCGAGCCGGAGACGCTGTGGATCGATCCGGCGAGCGGGCTGCCGCTGCGGCTCGAGTATCTCGACGGCGACGGACCGTTCTTCGTCGACTACTCCGACTGGCGCGACGTCGGCGGCCGGAAGATCGCGTTTCGCGACACGATGAGCGACGGCGACCACCGCTTCGACACCGTGCAGCAGACGACGTCGGTGCGCGTCGACGAACCGGTCGATCCGGCGAGCTTCGCGCCGCTCGCCGCGCGCGCGCTTGCGAGCGACGGCGTCCACGTCGTGCCGCTGATCGAGCGCGAAGGACACGTCGGCGTCACCGTGCGGATCGCGAACAAGGACTGGTTCTTCCTGCTCGACACCGGCGCGCAGTCGATCCTGGTCGACGCGGCGGTCCTGCGCGAGGCGAAGACCGCCGGCGAAGGCGCGCTCGAGGTGCGCGGCGCCGCGCGCAGTGGCGGGCTCTCGGTCGCGACACTGCAGCGGATCGAGATCGACGGCGCGGCGATGGACGACGTCGTCGTCTCCTCGCTCGACATCGCGCGCAACCTCGGCGGCGGGATGAAGATCGACGGGATCCTCGGCTATCCGTTCTTCGCCTCGGCGGTCGTCGAGATGGACTTCGCCAACCACGTGCTGCGCTTCGGCGCGCCCGGCTCGTTCGCGCCGCGCGGGACGCCGATCGGGCTCGACGTCGACCGCGAGCTCGCCGAGGCGACGCTGCGCGTCAACGACCGGCTCGACGCGCCGTTCATCGTCGACACCGGGAACAGCGGCGAGATGCTGCTGTACCGCCCGTTCCTCGAGGCGCACCCCGGCGTCGTCCCGTTCTCGCCGACGGCGTCGTGGAACTACGGGATCGGCGGCGCGAACCAAACCTACCGCACCTCGCTCGACGCGCTGAAGCTCGGCGGGTTCGACCTGTTCCACCGCAGCGTCGACGTGGTGCTGGCGAAGAACGGCGCCTTCGCCGACCGGGTCGACGCCGGGAACGTCGGGCTCGGCGTGCTGCGGAACTTCGTCGCGACGTTCGACCTGGGGAACGCGGCGATGTACCTCGCGCCCGGCGCGTCGTTCGACGACGGCCGCCGGCGCACCGCGCGCCGCTAGCGCGACGTTCGGCAACACCGCCGCAACGCGCCCGTCACGGCCAGCGCGCTATGGTCGCTGCGGAGGTATTGACTCATGCAGCAGACCACCGCCGTCGCCGGGCCGGCGACGCATCTCGCTCAGACCGACCGGCGCGCGCTCTCCCAAGCGTGGTACAGCGCGCTGCACCTCGCGGCGGGCGCGCCGCGCCCGCGCGCTCCCGTGACGCGGACGCCGCACGGTGAATCCTCGGTTGCACGCCGTTTCCCGAGGCTCGGCCGTGCGCCGGACCCCGGGGCCGTAGCTTCGAGCGCGTCGGGCGGCGGACGTTCTGCGGCGTCGCGCGGGCGTTCCGCGCCGCGCGCGACGGCGAGCGGCGAGACGGTCGCCGCGCTCGCGCAACGGCGCGGCGTGAAGAACCCGTCGGCGGGGCACGTCGGGCGCGTGCTCGCGCGCGGCTCGCAGGGCGATTCGCCGGGAGACCGGTTCGCGGGAACCGCTTCGTTCGCGGTGCGCGCGGCGAACGGGCGCGTGCACCTCGTCGTGCGCACGGCCGGAGGGACGACGCGCGTCGTCGCGGTCTGCGTTCCGGCGCTGCGCGAGCACGTGGAGCGCGCACTGGCGCAGGCGCGCATCGCGCTGACCGGCGCCGGCCTGCGCGCGCAGGTGAACGCCGGTTCGGCGCCGGCCGGCTGCGTCGTGCGCGCGGAGGCGGTGCGATGATCGGCGCATCGCCGCTCGATGCGTACGAGCGCGTCCTCTCGCGCGCGCAGGATCTGCGCGACGCGTTTCGTGCCGGCGCGACGCCGCTCAACGACGACGTGCGCACCGCGCCGAACGTCGTCCCGTCGGCCGATCCGCTCAGCTTCGTCCCGCCGCCCGGCGCGTGGCTCGTGACGCGCGGCGCCGACGGCGCGCGCGCGTACGAGCGCGACGGCGCGCTCTCGCTCGAGAGCGGCGTGCTGCGCACGCGGAGCGGGGCCGACGTGCTCGGCTATCCGGGCGGTGAGGCGCGCGGCGCGATCCCCGTTCCGTTGCGCGTCCCCGACACCGACCGCGCGCTCGGGCGCGCCGCCGATGCGCGCGTCGAGCCCGACGGGACCGTCGCATACGCGCGCGCCGCGATCGACCCGCGCACCGGCGCGCGCGGCACCGAGCGCGTCGTGCTCGGCCGCATCGCGCTCGCGCGCTTCCCCGCCGGGACGCATCCCGCGCGCATCGACGGGACGCGGGTCGCCGCGCCGCACGGCGTCGTCCCGCACCTCGGCACGCCGGCCGACGGGGCGTTCGCCGAACTCGCGACGTCGAGCCGCGACGCGGGCGCGATCGACGTCGCGGCCGGCGTCGCGCGCCTGGACGAGGCGTACCGCGCGTTCGAGGCGCTCGGCGCGGCGGTGAAGTCGCGCGCGAGCGTGCAGAAGACCGCCGTGGATCTCGTCAAATGATCGCGGGCGCGAGCTTCGGCCCGCCGTCGGGACGCGTGCGGCGGCTGCGCTTCGTCCCGCGCGCGACGATCCCGCTCGAGATCGCGTGCGTCGTTGCGAACGGCGTGCGCGAGACGCTGCGCGAGCTGCTCGGCGAGCGCTGCGAGCTCGTCCTGGGCGAACCGGCCGCGCTCGGCGCACGCGCGTGGGGGGAGCTCGCGCGCGACGCGCTGCTGTTCCTCACTCGCGGCCGCGCGACCGAGATCGTCCTCGTCCTCCCGCACGCCGACGCGCGGCGGCTGGTGCGGTTCGCGTTCGGCGAGCGCGACGACGGCGCGCCGGAGCTCTCCGAGCGCGCGTGCTCGGCGCTCGAGCTGCACGCGCTCGCACGGATCGCCGCCCGCTGCGCCGCGGCGTTCGAGCCGCTGTGCGCGGAGGCGCACGACGTCGCGCGGCCGGTGCGCGCGAGCGAGGTCCCGGCGTGCGCGGCGTACTTCGACCTGCGGCTCCACGCGCCGCTGGCGCTGACGCTGGGAATCGGGGTCGTCCGCGAGCTGCCCGAGCCCGCCCCCGCCGGCGCGCTCGGGCCGCACGCGCTCGACTCGGTCACCGTGGAAGCGCGCGCGGTCTTCGCCGAGGGGACGCTGGACGCGGCGAGTTTCGTGAAGATTCGGCCGGGCGCCGTCGTGAAGCTGGACACCAAGGTCGGCGCTCCCGCATCCTTGAACCTTGAGGGTCGACGCCTTGCAACGGGCGTCCCCGGCGTCGTCGCTTCGCGGACGGCCTTTCTGGTCCACGACGTCGCCCTGGGAGCGCAATGAAATGACGATGACCGAGCAAGGCAAGAACCTCGACCTGCTGATGAACGTGCCGCTGAAGGTGACGGCGGAGCTCGGCACGTGCAAGATGCTGGTCCGCGACATCCTCAAGCTCGGGACCGGCTCGATCGTCGAGCTCGACCGCCTCGCCGGCGGCCCCGTCGACCTGCTCGTGAACGACCGCCTGGTCGCGCGCGGCGAGGTCGTCGCGATCGACGAGAACTTCGGCGTCCGCATCACCGAGCTGATCGAAAAACCGTAGCCGGACCTGCGGTACTAGGCGCCGGCGCGTACGAGAGTATCGATCGCCTGGGCAAACTGCGGAACTTGCACCGCGAGCTTTTCGACAACAGTGTCGAGAGCGTTGTCGCGATCTAGCGCTGCCGCCTGACGGCGCACCGCCGCCAGCGTCTGTTTCGGGTAGAGGTCGACGACGTTCATGAGAAAGTCGTCCGGATCGCGGATCTCGATCCCGTACGGGTCGGTCGAACGCCGCTCGAAGTGACGCGTGTTCCGCGTTACGACTTGATTCACGCCGGCTCGAACGGCGGCCGCAAGCACATGACGATCTTTCTCGTGGTTCGTCATCGCGGGGATGAGAAACTCGAACCCTTCGACGATCGCCTCAGGGAACGCTTCGCGCATTTGGGAGAGACGGCGCTGGACCTGTTCTCGGGATTTGCCGAACTTGATCAGCGTCGTTCCGACTTCCGTGAGAATCGCTTCCGACCAATGCGCTTCGAAAAGCTCAAGGCTCGCGAGGCGGAGAACGGTGTCGCAGAGCGGCATGGGCGCGAGAACATCTGCGTCGAAAAGAATCTTGTATCGCGGGATTAATCGTACTCCCCGGCGCCTGCGGCATCCGCCGTCATCTCGTCCAGAAGGGCCGCGCGCCGTGCATTCCGCACATGCTGGTAGTCCAACACATCGGCGAGCTTGATACGGCGATGCCGGCCCGTGAACGTGTGCGGGATCTGTCCCGCATCGAGTAAGCGCGTGAGGTATTGGCGTGAAACGCCGAGGATGTCGCCGGCCTCGGTCGTGGTGAGCATTCGTTCAAGCGGTGAAATCGCTACGGCATGGCCGGCCATCAACGCAGCCACGGCCAACTTCAGGACATCGAAGAGTGATTTGGTAAGTCGAATAGGCGCTTCATCCGGTCCCAGCAACATCGGTTCGGTGCCGACGGGAATCGCCGCGAGTGCCCGAGCCAACGACTCGAGTTGGTCCGATTCGGCGATTGAAGATTCAACGATCTCGCTGTCGGCGAGCGCGCGTGGGCTCATAGGCGCAGTGTAGCATCATAATCGCTATAAACGCAACCAGCAAAGTAAGCAAGCGAGACTCGGCTGCCATAACAATCGTCAGCGTAGAGGACGGATAACATTGTGCCGTGCGGTCGCAACGCCGCATTGCGGAACCTTTCGAACGCTACTTCGCGCAATACGGCAAGCAGCGCGTCTCCCCCGCGACTGCATCCAGCGCCGCCTTCGCAGATATGAGATGGTCACGGTCGCTCGTCGACGCTGCCCCGCGTTGGCCCGTTT
>DATHLL010000467.1:0-6475 GCA_035488195.1 Candidatus Elarobacter sp.
CCGACGATCCAGCCGATGTCGCTCGTGCACCAGTACGGGTCGTCCGGCGTCACGCCGGTCGTCAGTGAGAGCATCGCCGCGGCGCCGACCAGGTAGCCGCCATGCGTCATCACGACGCCCTTCGGCTTCCCCGTCGTCCCGCTCGTGTAGAGCACGAACAGCGGGTGCTCCGAGCCGACGATCTCCGGCTCGCAGACCGTGCTCTGGCTGTCGCAGTACGCCTCGAAGTTCACCTCGCGCGGGTCGGCGGGCGCTTCGCTCGCCGACCGCCGCCGCACGACGATCCGCCGCACCAGCGGCAGATCCCGCACGGCGTCGTCGACGATCGACTTCAGATCGACCGCCTTCCCGCGGCGGTACGTCACGTCGCTGACGATCAGCACCTGCGCGCCCGCGTCGACGATGCGGTCGCGCAGCGCCGTCGCGCCCAGCCCCGCGTACACCACCGAGTGGATCGCGCCGATCCGCGCGCAGGCCAGCATCGCGACGATCCCCTCGATCGTCAGCGGCATGTAGATGCAGACCCGGTCGCCCGCGGTCACGCCGTCGAGCCGCAGCGCGTTCGCGAGCTGACTCACCCGCGCGAGTAGCTCGGCATACGTGATCGTGCGCTCGTCACCGTTCTCGCAGACGTACTGGTACGCGACCGCGTCGCCATGGAGGCCGACGTGACGGTCGAGGCACGAGACCGTCGCGTTCAGCCGGCCATCGGGGAACCAGTGCTGGTCGTCGATCGCGCCGGTGAACACCGTCTGCGGCTCGGTCTCCCACTCGAGGTCGCGCGCGCGCTTGCGCCAGAACGCCATCGGATCGCGCAGCGCGCCGGCGACGAACGCATCCTGGTCGGGCAAGACGAACCACGAGCGCGCGCCGTCCGGCGGCGGGATCACCTCGCCGGTCGAGAGCAGCCCTTCGATGTGCGACGTCGTTTCCACGGAACTCCTCGGCAGGTCACACTTTGATGTAGTCGTGCTGATCGATCACCGGCCCGCCCGGGCCGTTGGTGACGTGATACGTCGCGAAGTACGAGCCGCGCGAGGTGGCGAGCTCGACCTCGACCGTCGCGCCGGTCGCGTCGCTCGACGTCGTGCGGATCGAGGTGATCCGCGTCCCGCGGTCGATGAACGCTTCCTCCGAGAGCGACGCGCCCGGATCGCCAGGCGCTTTGCCGAGCTCGGCGTACGCGGCGTTCTCGTTCCCGGCGATCAGGTCGGCGAGATACCGCCGCACCGTGTTCTGCGCGGCGCCCGCGAACGTCAGCGGCGGCGTCGCACGCGCAACCGCCACGGCGGTCGGACGCGCGGTCGCGGGACGCGGCGTCGCCGGACGCGGCGTGACCACGACCGGCGTCGCGACGGCGCGCGGCGCGATCGTCTCGCGCGGCGCCGGCGTCGCACGCGGCGTCGCGGTCGCGCGCGGTGCCGCGGTCGCAGCCGGCGTCGTGGCGGCGCGTGCCGTCGCCGTCGCCGTCGCGCGCGTCGTCGGCGTCGCCTGCGGCGTCGCAGTCGCCTGCGGCGTCGCGGTCGCCTGCGGCGTCGCGGTCGGCTGCGGCGTCGGCGTGTCGGTCGCGTGCGGAACCGGCGTCACCACCGCGACGCGCTTCGGGCGCGCGACCGGCGTCACCACCGGCGCGCCGCCTTGCGTCTGCGACGTGCTGGTCGTCGACGTCGTCGAGCTCTGTCCCTTGTGCTGCACCGCCGACAAGAACGCGCCGATCCCCAGCCCCGCGACGACGACCCCGATCCCGAGCGCGATCGTCGGCAGCACGCTGGACGATTGCTCGGGACGCCGTGACGGCGGCTGCGCCGAGCGGCGGCGGCGAGGCGGTTCGGACATCGCCCCGGTGTTCCGTGCGCGCACCGGGAGGCCCCCCGGCTCAGCGGGAAAGAACGCGCGGTAATGCTTCGGGTCGCCGTCCCGATCGACGTCTCCGCGGTCGCCCGCACCGCCTCGACCGCCTTCGCGCTGGTCACGCCGCTGCGCGTCGGCGAGCTGCTCGCGGCCGCGGTCGTCGAAGCGCTCGGCCCGCGCGCACCGCAGGACAAGCGCGAGCGCGTCGTGCGCTCGACGCTCGCCGGCTTGCGCGACGGGTCGTACGTCGTCGAAGTCGACGGCCGCGTCTACACCGATCCGGACGACGTCGCGGTCTGCTCCGGCACCGTGACGCTGCGCTTCTTCCTCCGCCGCGCGCTTCACGCGGCGTGAACGGCGTCCCGCAGCGGCCCGCGCTCCCGGAGTCGATCGGGGGGCTGGTCGACTTCGCGCTCGAGTCGTACGCGCGCCGCGCCCCGCTCTACCTCGCGCTCGCGCTGCTGGTCTTTCTCGTCGGATGCGCCGTCGAGGTCGCGATTCCGGGCGCCGTCCTCGGGACGCCGCGCGGCGATCTGAAGCTGGTCGTCTTCGAGTTCTCCTCGATCGCGATCGACGCGTACGTGATCGCCGCCGTCGCGCTCGGGCTCGGCTCCGAGCTCGCGAAGGAGCGCGCGCCCTCCTCGCGCATCGCCGGCGCCGCGACGGAACGCTGGCTCGCGGTCCTGACCGTGAGCGTCCTGGTGCAGCTCGTGGTCGACACGACCGTCGCGTTCTCCGGGCTCGGCAAGATCGACGGGCTGGCGCCGATCCTCCTGTTCACGGCGCCGATCGTCTGGGTGATCTGGGCGATCCTCTCGCTCGCCGGGCCGATCGCCGCGCTCTCCGCTCAGCCGGCCGCGATCGCGGTCTTCAGCGGCCTCTCACGCGCGATCGGTCTCTCGCTGCGCAGCGGGAACCTCGCGCGGCTGGCGGTGATCACGCTGGCGACGATCGTCCCGTATCTCCTGCAGCAGATCGCTCAGGACGTGCTGGTCCAGCAGCACGTCGCGCGCCCGATCTTCTGGGCGACGATCCCGATCGACGCGCTCACCATCGGACCGGTCGCCGCCATTCAAACCGCGTTCGCGCTCGACTTCGCGCGCCGCGCCGGAATGCTGGAAAAGCCGCCCGACTAGCGCTGCGCGTACGTCTCGCCGCGGCGCGTCAGAACGAGCTCGGCGTAGAGCGCGTTGGGCCAGGCGAAGTCCTCGCGCGTGAACGACTCCGGCCACTCGGCGTTGAACGACTCGTGCAGCCGGTGGTCGCCGACATCGGAGACCGCGATCCACGCGAAGACCTGGTCGACCTCGCGGTCGTCGGTCGCCGTCAGCGCCTGCACGCAGAGCGCGAGCGGCCACACGTAGCCGTGCGGGGTGTGCGGGCTCCCGATCCCCTGCGCGTACTTCCCCTTGAAGAAGTACGGGTTGCGGTCGGAGAGTGCGAACCGCCGCGTCGCGAGATACAGCGAGTTCGTCTTCGGCAGATACCCGAAGTACGGGATCGAGAGCAGCGAGGGGATGTTGGCGTCGTCCATGACGTTGGCGTGGCCGAGCCCGTCGACCTCGTAGGCGTAGATGCGGCCGAACGGCTTGAGCTCGAGCGTCCCGTACTGCTCGATCCCGCGCTGGATCTCCACCGAGAGGCCCCACGCGTTCTCGGCCATCTTCGCGTCGTGCCAGACGTCGCGCTCGATCACCGTGAGGTCCTTCATCACGACCGAGGCGAACATGTTCACCGGGATGTTGTAGTGATAGCGCGCCGGATCGTCGGAGGGCCGGAACCCCGTCCACACCATCCCGGTGTACTTCACCGCGCTGCCGCGGCCGTTGTTCGCGAGCTGCGGGTGCGTGTAGCGCGAGCGCTGCGGGTGGTGCTGCTCGTCGCGCATCGTCGCCACGACCTTCGCGAACGCGCTCCGCAGCTCGGGGGTGAAGATCGCGCGGTCGCCGGTCTGCTTGTAGTAGTCGTAGGCGAACCAGATCGGATAGAGCAGCGAGTCGACCTCGAACTTCCGCTCCGCGACGCCGTAGCTGCGGGTGAACGCGTTCGCGTACGGGTCGATCATGATGTACTTCGCCTGGCGCGCGAGGACGCCGCGAAGGATCCTCTGGACGTCGGGATCGTGCTGCGAAAGCCCGATGTACGGGCGGACCGTCGCGCTCGCGTCGCGCAGCCACTCCGCTTCGATGTCCCCGGTCGACACGTAGGTCGTGCCGTCGCGCTGGGCGAGCGCGTGCCGCATGATCGTCTCGTCGTACGCGCTCCGGTAGAGCACGTCGAGCTTCGCGTTCAGCGAGGGGCTCAGCGTCAGGCCGTCCCCCGCGCGCGCCGGCAGCGCGGTGCCGAACAGCGACAGCGCGAGCGGCACGGCTAAGATTCGGCCGAGGATGCGGTTCAGCGGCAACTCATCATCCGTATCGGCACGTTTCCGTAGTACCATAATCCGGGAACCTGAAACTACCCTGAACTCGTCCGCCCCGAGGCCCCAAATGATCCTCCGCCGCGTCGCCGGCACGTTCGCGCTCCTCGTCGCCGTCGCGGCCACCGCCGCGGCCGCACGCGCGGATCAAGCCTACGCGGTCGAAGGACGCGACACGTTTCGCGCCGGGAGCGGCGACGTGCGCAGCGAGACCGCCTACCACGGTGTGCAGCGGCTCACGATCTCGCGCAAGGGAAAGACCACCACGTACAACGCGCGCGTCGAGTACGAACGGGATGCGGACGGAGGACGTCAACACGAGCGCGCTTCGTTCACCTCGACGCTGCTTCCCTCGGGGCAGCAGAAGGACGGGCCGGCGAGCGATCCCGACTACCTCACCGTCCTGAACCAGCCGTTCGCGGTGCAGCTCGACGCGCCGACGATGCGCGACCTGGCCCGGGTCACGCGCGCGGTCCCCTTCGACTTCCCCTCGCCGATGACGGGCGCGACCCTCCACGGGACGCTCCGCCGCCTCCCCGACGCGATGGTCGGCGTCACGCGCGCGATGGGGATCGCGTTCGAGGCGCGCGGACCGCTCCACGGCGCCCTCCCCGACCGCCCCGACATGCAGCTCGCCGGGTCGATCACGATGAAGGGGACCGCCTACTACGCCTACGGGAGCGCGCTGCTGCTCGCCCTCGACGCGACCCTGGCGATCGACGGCAACATCGACGACTCCGCCCGCCGCTCGCCGGTCTCGATCGTCTACGCCCGCTCGATCCACGCCGCCGAGGGCAAGGAAGCGGCCCGCATCGTCCCCGTCCCGCGGAGGACGTGAACCGGCGGGGGGACACCGTAGCTATACGGAACTCGCGCAACCGGCGCTCGGACGGTCCCGGTCAAGGATCCTGATGAGTGCGCTCGCAGCACCGATCATCGGAGACCATCACCGCGTGACCGCACCGGCAGCGGCGTCACATCCCCTCCCGTCGCACCCCGTCCCCGGACCCGAGAACTTCGAGTCGATCGTCGACGACTATCAGCGACGGCTCTACGGGTTCGCCCTCCGCATGACAGGCAACCGCGAGGACGCCGAGGAGATCGTGCAGGACGCCTTCGTGCGCGCCTACCGGGCGCTCGCCAAGATGGACCCGCAGCAGCGGGCCGAGCTGCGCCTGCAGCCCTGGCTCTACACAATCACCCTCAACGTCACCCGTAACCGCCTGCGCTCGAAGCGGCCGACCAACGTCGCGCTGGACGCGCTGGCCGACCCCGACGCACTCCTCAACGAGACCCAAGAAGGCCCCGACCAGCCGGAGCAGATCGTCGACCGCGCCGCGGACATGGTGCTGGTCGAGCAGGCGCTGCTCCAGCTCCCGATGCACCTGCGCGCCGCCGCGACGCTTCGGTTCATCGAAGGCCGCAGCCACCCCGAGATCGCCGAGATCCTGAACCAGCCGATCGGCACGGTGAAGTCGCACGTCCACCGGGCGGTGCGAATCCTTCGCCGCATCCTCGGGCCCCAAGTCGGCCGGATCGTTCCGAGCGATCGCCCGGCTTCCCAAGAGGAAGAGGAGTAACCCATGCGCTGCTGCGACGTCGAACGTCTGTGGGACGAGATGCGGGACGGTGTCGAACCGCGCCGCGAACACGTGCTCGCCCACCTGCGCGCGTGTCCCGAATGCCAGGAGATCTACCGCGAGAACGAGGGGATCGCGTACTGCCTGACCTGTCTGCCGCCGGTCGATCCGCCGCAGCGCATGGTCGGGAAGATCCTCGACCACATCAAGACGACGGTGAAGATCATCTCGCCCGATTCGATCGCGGGCGTCGACTCGCCGATCGGCAAGCTCTACGTCGCGTTCCGCCACAGCGGAATCACCGCCGTCGCGCTCGACCGCGGCGAGGGGAAGGAAGCGGTCCTGGCACGCCTGCAGCGGCGGCTCGGCCGCGGGCTGATCCCGTCGCAGGCGCCGCAGTGGGTCACCGAGACCGTCGCGGCCTTCTTCCGCAACCACAAGCCCGACCTCGACAAGGTCGACATCAGCGACCTGACCCCGTTCGAGCAGTCGGCGCTGCGCGCCGCCGCGACGATCCCGGTCGGCGAGGTTCGCTCGTACGGCTGGATCGCGGAGTCGATCGGACAGCCGACCGCGGCGCGCGCGGTCGGGCGCGCGATGGCGCGCAATCCGGTCCCGCTGCTCT
>DATHLL010000468.1:0-10709 GCA_035488195.1 Candidatus Elarobacter sp.
AGGATGCGCATCGTGGTGAGGACGGTGTTGTACGCGAGCGGCGGATCGCCGATCGCGTCGACGACGTCTGCGACGCTCGACTCACCACGGTCCCAGAGGACTTGCATGAGGCGGTACTCCGCCTCCGTGAGGGTCGGCGACTTCTTGCGGGGCATACGCCGACGCTATCACGCGGCGGCACCGAAGTCAACTAATGTTTTAAGAAGAAGATTAGGCCGCGCGCCGGACCGTCCCGCCGCCGGCTGCGCCGACCGCGTCGAGGACGCCCTCGAGGCCGCGGTCGCCGGCCCGATCGACCAGGGCGGCCTGGGTGAGCGGTTCGCCGGCCGCCGGAACGAAGACGACGTCGCCGGGCTCGGCGATTCGTGCGTGCGCCTCGTAGACGTGCTCGCCGTCGACCAGCGCGAGCCCGCGCTCGTCGAGGCCGACGCTCACCACGGGGATCCGCCGCGCGGCCGCCGCGGACCGCACCCCGGCCGGCAGCGGGCCGGCCGTCAGCAGCGCGGCGATCGGGCGGTTCCGCAGCGCGGCGCGCGCCGACGGCTCGTCGGCGACGGCTGGCAGCGGCGCGAGCGCGGCCCGGATCGCGGCGAGGGCGAGCAGCGAGGCGGCGAAGAGCGCACCGCCCGGCGCCAGCGTGCTCGCGACGTGGTCGCCGGGTTCGACCCCGCGCGCGGCGAGCGCCGCGCCGATCGCGTCCGCGGCGTTGCACAGGGCGACGTGGTCGAGCTCGTGACCGTCCGGGCCGGCGATGCTTCGGCCGGTCTCACAGCGGCGGCAGACGAGGTCGACGAGCGTCTTCGCGGGCATGGCCCAGCTTTGCCCGCCGCCCCGCCAAGTAAAACCACCGACCCGGCCAATGTGAAGGCGGCGGCCGCTTGTGCGACCGCCGCCCGGGATCACGAACGCCGAGCGCCGCTACTTGAGCGAGACGACCGTGTAACCTTCGCGCGGTGCGATCTTCTCGGAGGTGATCACCTTTTCGGCGGCCGAGCTGTCGGGGTTCGAGCAGGGCTCCGCCGCGTACTCGCCGCCGACCGTCGAGGCGATGGTGAAGTACTCGTTCGGGTTGCGGCGCTTGTTCTTCGCCACGATCTCGCCCGCGTACGTCTGCTGGATCGCCTGGTGGTCGCACTTGCGGAAGTACGCGCCGCTCTTCTTCGCGGCGTCGTAGTGGTAGTTCTCGAACGCCTCGACGATCTTCTCGGTCTGCGTCGTGCCGGCGGCCTCCAGCCGGTTGATGATGTTCTTGGCCGCGATGTAGCCGAGGTACTGGCGCCAGTCGACCTCGGAGACGCCGGCCTTGAGCGCGCTGTAGACCTGCCCCGCGTTGCCGCCCGCCTCGGGGCCCCACACGTAGCCCCAGAGCGAGCCGACGATGTCGTCGACCGGGAGCCCGACGGCGACGTCGTTGCCGCACAGGATCCCGCCGAAGGTCATCCTCTTGTTGAGCCCGAGCTGGACGGCCGCCTTGACGCCGTTCTGCGTGTCGGGACCGTAGTTGCAGAAGACGAGGACGTTCGCGTCGGTGTTGCGCGCCTTCGTCAGGTACGAGGAGTAGTCGGTCTGTCCCAGCGGGTGCAGGTCGACGCCGACCTCGGAGCCGCCTTGCGCGAGGAGGATCTTGCGCAGCCGCTCGTGCGCGTCGTTGCCGAATGCGTAGTCGGCGACGAGGAAGTACCACTTCTTGCCGTGCTTGAGGAGCGCCGGCCCGACGGCGTTCGCGAGCATCGCGTTCGAGCAGGTCTGGCGGAACGTCACGCGGTGCACGAGCTTGCCGGTGATGTTCGTGTCGTGCGTCCCGATCGCGAGGAAGAACGTGTTCGCTTCGGCGCAGGCCGCGGAGACCGCCAGCCCGACCCCGGAGCTCAGACAGCCGGTCACGACGTCGACCTTCTCTTGCGAGATCAGGCGCTTCGCCTCGGTCGTGCCGGTGGCGGGCTTGTTGGTGTCGTCGCCTTTGATGATCTGGTACTTGATGCGGTTGTTCTTGCGCATCGCCTCGGCGACCGCGACTTCCATGCCGTGCTGCTGCGACTGCGACGCCGACGCGTACACGCCGGAGAACCCGTCGATGTGGCCGATCTTGATCGTCGCGCCGCCGCCGGCCGCGATCACGTCGCGGGGCGGAAGGAGAGGCGCCGCGCCGGCCGCGCGCGTCTCGAGAAGCGGGAAGCCGAGCGCGGCCGCGCCGGCGATGCCGAGGGCGCCGGTACGGCGAAGAAACTCCTTCCGATCGACGGAAGAGTCCGGGCGATGGTCGTCCATGGTGCTCCTTACCGGGAGTCGGGGCTACTTTTGGGACACGTTTCTTCGAAACGCCTGAGCACCCTACAACCTCACACGGACACGGTAACGAAACGACGAAGACTCAGTGCGTGGCGGAGGAACGGGCCGAACCGAAAGTCGTCCTCCTCGTCCGGCTGCTCAGCGCAATCGACGAGGGACGCTTCACGTTCGAGGAGCTCAAGGATCAGATCGCGGACGAGAAGCCGCCCAGCACGCGAACGCTGCGGCGGTATCTCAGCGTGCTGGCCGAGGCGGGCTTTCCGTGGTTCTTCGACCGCGCGAGCGGGACGTACCGGTTCACCGACGGCTACAGCCTGCGGCGGCTGAACCTCTCGCACCGCGAGCTCCAGGGCTTGGTGACGCTGAAGCGGCTGGGCTCCTCGCTCGGGCCGGCGCTGGCGACGGCGATCGAGGAGACGACGCAGAAGCTGCTGCGCTCCAGCGACCGCCGGACCGAGGTCTCGATCGAGAGCAGCTCGTTCGCGATCCGCCTCGAGCCGCTGGCGATGGACGCGGCCGTCGAGCGGATCTTCGAGCAGCTCCAGGGCGCGGAGCGCGAGCGAAGGCGCGTGCAGTTCGGCTACACCGACAAGAAGGGCGTGCGGACGCAGCGGCGGGTCGACCCGTACGGCTTCATCGTCTCGGGCGGGCGCGTCTACCTGGTCGGCTACGACCACGGCCGCACGGACATGCGGGTCTTCGCGGTCGACAACGTCTCCGACGTCGCGGTGACGCCGCAGACGTTCGAGAAGCCGGCGGACTTCAACCTCGAGGCGTACGGCGCGCACTCGATGAGCGGCGTGGTACACGGTGACGCGGTGACCGACGTGACGGTACGTTTCTCGCCGGTCGTCGCGAAGGCGGCGGCCGCGGCGTCGAGCATCGCGCGCGACCGCCGCGTCGAGCGCCGCGACGACGGCGGCGTCGACATCACGTACCGCGTCGCCGACCCGCTCGAGATCGTGCGGATGTCGCTCGGCTGGGGCGCCGAGGCCGAGGTCGTCGCGCCCGACGAAGCGCGCCGCGCCGCCGCCGAGATCGCGAGCCAAGTCGCCTCGCGCTACGCCGCCGGCGACGCCGCGGGCGGCGGCGGGCAGGAACGCGCCGACGGCGAGTCGCGTTAGTCTGAGGTCATGACGCGACCGATGAAACTCTTCGTCGCCCTTGCCGCGGCCGCCGCACTGTCGTGCGGAGCCGCCGCGCGCGCGGCCGTCCCGGCGGGCCAGCCCGTCGACGGGATCCGCTGCGACCAGATGGAGGGCTCGCTGATGCACATCCACCAGCACCTGACGATCTTGGACCACGGCAAACCCGTGCCGATCCCCGACGACATCGGCAGGCCCGTGATCGGCCAGTGCTTCTACTGGATCCACACGCACACGCCCGACGGGATCATCCACGTCGAGTCGCCGAGCTTCAAGACGTTCACGCTCGGCAATTTCTTCGACGTGTGGGGCCAGCCGCTGACGAAGAGCGACGTCGCCGGCGCGCGCCCGAAGAAGAACGAACGGATCGTCGTCTGGGTGAACGGCAACCGCTACACCGGCGACCCGCGCGGCATCCAGCTCTCGCAACACCTCGACGCGACGATCGAAGTAGGCCCGCCCTACACGAAGCCCGCGCCGTTCACGCAGTGGAACGGCAACTGACGCACGCCGCGTAGCGAACGTCTTTCGAACGCGACGAAGCCGCGGGGCGTGGGCGCCGTCGCGGCTTCGTTTCTCGCGCGAGATCGAGGGAGGCGCGTCTTCTCGCTGATCGGCTCAGCCAGGAGAGCGTCGTAGTCGTGTCGGTCGTCTCGCATCCGTCGGGCTTGCGCCTTCCGTAGCTGCGGTCGTGACCGGCGAGCTTCTCGCTGCTCGCCGCCGGTTCGTCACCGGCGTGAACGCATCATAAAATCAAAGAAATCGCCGCGCAATACCCTCAAACCCCGCATCCACAAGAAATTGCAGTTGTGCCCCAATGTTCACAACCAATCCCTGCTTTCCACACCCCACCCCGCTCGCACCCGATCATCATTCGCCGCACGCCCATCCTTCGACAAGCTCAGGATGACATCACGGCACGCGAACATCACACGAACTCAGGGCGTCAGGGCGACATTACCGCATGCGACGATCGTGCCGGGGTGGGTGACGTGCAGGGGGTTTGCCGGGTGCTTTCGGAGGCGCGGAGCCCTGGAGGGGCGTGAGCGCCGGAGAACGCAGCGACCGGAGCGCAGGATGCGCGGAGGGAGCGTGCCCGGCGAACCCCCTGCACGTCACCCGCCCAACCACCGCTCGTCACCCGCCAACCACAACCGTTCAAACGCGACGAAACCGCCCAAGTTTCCCCGGCCGGTTTCGGTCAGCACGAGAATCCGATCTGCGAGCGTCCTCGCCGCTTTGCAGCGGCCATTACGTCGTCGAACTTCGAGTCGATGCGCTTTTTCTTGACCGCTCCCGGCTTGCACCGTTCGCGTTCCGAACCTTTTCGCATCAGCGAGCTTCTCGCCGCTCGCACGTCGTCGTTGCCGTCGACGTGATCACATCATAGATGCACCGCTGCGCTGATGCAATAGGCCAACGGCTCGAAAGCCCGCTTGTCCACAAGAAACTTCACTTCTCCACGGCGTTCCGCAGCATTCCCCGCTATCCACATGCCCGGCATCACGCGCGAAGCCCGCGAAGCCGAGCTTCGAAAGCGACGAGGCCGCCCAAGTCTCCCTGCGCGGCCTCGTGCACGAGAATCGATCTGCGCGTGTCCTCGCCGATTCATCGTCGGCCAAGACGGCGTCGAACTCGCATCGGTTCCTCGTCGCCTCGGTACCGGTGAGCTTCTCGCCGGCTCACCCGCCTTCGTCGCCTCCGGCGTGGACGGATCATAATGCGGCTCGCACCGCCGCGCAAGGGGTGCGCACGAGATCGTTACCGAGCCTGAAAGATCGCCCGGTTTTCCACCGTCTTCGCGACCCGTTCGCAACTGGAGCACCCGTGGTACGCGAATCGGAGCGAAGCGTTCACCCTCCGAGGTACGCCGCCACGACGTCCCGATGGGTCGCGAGCTCCGCCCCGGTCCCGCTGAGCACGATCCGCCCGCGCTCCATGACGTAGGCGCGATCGGCGAGCGCCAAGGCGCGGCGGGCGTTCTGCTCGACGAGCAGGATCGAGGTGCCGCGAGCGCGCTCGTCGGCGACGATCGCGAAGATCTCGTCGACGAGCTTCGGGGCGAGCCCCATCGACGGCTCGTCGAGGAGCAACGCCTTCGGCCCGATCGCGAGGGCGCGCGCGATCGCGAGCATCTGCTGCTCGCCGCCGGAGAGCGAGCCCGCCGGAACGTTCCGCCGCGCGCGCAGGATCGGGAACCGGTCGAAGAGCCCGCCGATCCGCGCGTAGCCCTCCGCGCCGCGGACGCTCGCAGCGACCTGGAGGTTCTCCTCGACCGACATCCCCGGCAGCATCCGCCGCCCTTCCGGGACGAGGACGAGCCCGCGCTTGACCCGCGCGTGCGAGGAGAGCCGCGCGATCTCCGCGCCGTCGAACCGCACGTGCCCGCCGCGCACGGGACGGACGCCGGCGAGCGCCATGAGCAGCGTCGTCTTCCCCGCGCCGTTCGCCCCGACGATCGCGCACAGCGTCCGCTCGTGCAGCTCGATCGAGACGTCGTGCAGCACCTCGATGTTGCCGTACCCCGCGCGCAGCGACTCGACCGCGAGCAACGGCGCGACGACCGCGGGAACAGCCGTCACGCGAGCGCCTCCGCGCCGCTGCCGAGATACGCCTCGACGACGACCGGATCGCGAGCGACCTCCGCCGGCGTGCCGCGCGCGATGACCTCGCCGAAGTTCAGCACGACGACGCTGTCGCAGGCGGCGCGCACGAGCGGCATGTCGTGCTCGATCAAAAGCACGGCGATCCCGCTCGCGGCGATCGCGCGGATCGTCTCGACCAGGCGCGTCGTCTCGGAGGGATTCATCCCGGCGGCGGGCTCGTCGAGCATCAGCACCTTCGGCGACGAGGCGAGCGCGCGCGCGATCTCGAGCCGCCGCTGATCGCCGTACGGCAGCGCGCCGGCCCGCGCGTCGAGGTCGAGCCCCGGGATCCCGGCGCGCTCGAGCAGCGCGGCGATCTCGTCCTTGGTGAGCCGCGCCTTGCGCGCGTACGCGCCGGCGGCCAGGTTCGCGCGCACGTCGAGCGCGCCGAAGAGACGGATGTTCTGATACGTCCGCGCGATCCCGGCGCGCGCGATCAGATGCGGCGGGAGCGAGTTGATGCGGCTGCCGTCGAGCGAGACCTTCCCCGCCGCGAGCGGCGCGAGACCGGTCGTCGCGTTGACCAGCGTGGTCTTCCCGGCGCCGTTCGGACCGATCAGCCCGAGCACGTGCGACGGCTCGACGGTCAGCGAGACGTCCTGCAGCGCGTTCACGCCGCCGTACCGCACCGAGACGTGCTCCAGCGTCAGCACGCGCCGCGGCTCCGCATCGGCTCGCGCATCGTCATCATGCGTTCGCGCGCGCCGGATCGCGCCGCGCGCCGCGCCGCCACGACCACAGCGACGAGAGCCCGCCCGGCGCGAAGAGGATCACCGCGAGCAGGATGATCCCGTTGGTGACCTCGCGGTAGTCGGCGAGGAAGCGGATCGCCTCGGGCAGGATCGAGAGCGCCGTCGACCCGATCACCGCGCCGACCGGGCTCGTCACGCCGCCGACGACGCACCACACCAGGATCTGCTCCATCCGCGCGAACCCGAAGTCGTTCGGCGTGATGAAGAAGGAGGCGTGCGCGTAGAGCGCGCCGCCGAGCCCGGCGATCGCGCCGCCGAGCGCGAGCGAGAGCGTGCGGATCGCGCCGACGTCGATCCCGACGCCGCGCGCCGCGTATTCGTCTTCGCGCACCAGCGCTACGGCGAGCGCGAACTTCGTCCGCGAGAGCAGCCACAGCGCGACCGCGACGACCGCGAGCGAGCCGTAGATCACCGGCGTCGTCGCGTCGTTCGGGATCCCGCTCATCCCTTCGGCGCCGCCGGTGATCGACAGGTTGTTCGCGATCACGCGCACGATCTCGCCGAACCCGATCGTCGCGATGGCGAGGAACACGCCGCGCAGCCGCCGGACCGGATAGGCGAGCAGCGCCGCGACGACGGTCGAGACCAGCACCGCCACGACGATCGTCGCGAGCAGCGGCCAGTGGTAGTTCAGCGCGAGGATCGCCGAGACGTAGGCCGCGATCCCCATGAACGCCGCCTGCGCGAGCGCGAGCTGCCCCGCCTGCAGCGAGACGGAGAGCGAGAGTGCGAGGATCGCGTTGACGCCGATCTGGTCGATCAGCCGCGAGTGCCGGGCGTAGAAGTCGAGCAGCGTCTGCAACGCGCGCGTCCCGCGCTACGCGGCGCGCAGCGCGCGCTTGCCGAACAATCCGGTCGGGCGCAGCACCAGCAGCAGGAACATGACGCCGAAGACGATCGCGTCGCGCCATTCGGAGAGCCCGTAGGCGATCGCGAGCGTCTCGACCGCGCCGAGGATGAAGCCGCCGATCACCGCGCCGGTGACGCTCCCCATCCCGCCGAGGATGATCACCGCGAGCCCTTTGAGCTCGATCGGCCCGCCCATGTCGAGCGTGACGCTGTTGTAGCGCAGCGCGGTCAGCACGCCGGCCGCGCCGCCGAGCGAAGAGGCGATGAAGAACGTCGCCGCGATCGTCCACTCGAGGTTCACGCCGAGCAGCGCGGCCGCGACGCGGTCTTCGGCGACCGCGCGGATGCGCCGCCCGAGCGGCGTCGCGCGCAGGATCCAGCTCAGGACGAGCATCAGCACGATCGCCGCCAGGAAGATCGTCAGCTCGACGGTCGTGAAGGTCACCGGCCCGGCGTGGATCACCGGCGCCGTGTCGAGCCCGCCGGCGGTGAAGTGCCGCTCGTCGACGCCGTAGATCCCCCGCAGCACGGCACCGATGATGATCGCGACGCCGATCGAGGAGATCAGCGGGACGAGCGTCCCGGCGTTGCGCGCGCGCAGCGGTGCGAACGCGACGCGGTCGAGCAGGATCCCGAGGATTCCGGCCAGCGCGGCCGCGGCCAGAAAGGCGAGCGGCAGCGGGACCCCGGCCGCCGAGGCGAGCGAGAACGCGGCGAACGCGGCGGCCGTGAAGATCGCCGCGTGCGCCAGATTCAGGATGTCGAGCACGCCGAACACCAGCGTGTACCCGACCGCGAAGAGCGCGTAGACCGCCCCGAGGAACAGCCCGTTGAGCAGTTGCTGGGCCAGCATCTACGCCCTCTCTACCCGTTTAATGGAAGTACGCGAAGCCGTTCTTCACGATCGAGAGGATCACGGGGCTCGACTTCACGTCGCGGTTGTTGTCGAAGCCGACCGGGCCCAGGACCGTCTGGATCGAGCGGACGCTCTTGAGCGCGCCGATCATCTCGTCTTTGGTCGTCGCGCCGCCCTTGACGAGCGCCGCGACGATCTGCGCCGCCGCGTACGACTGGGCCGCGAACTGGTCGGGGCCTTTCCCGTACTTCGCGGTGTAGCGCTTCACGAAGTCGACGTTCGAGGGATACTTCGCGCCCGAGTACCAGGCGGCGCCGACGACGGTCCCCTGCGCCGCGGGTCCCGCGACGTTGTACATGTCGGGGGCGTTCAGGCCGTTGCCGCCGATCATGTGCGTCTTGATCCCGAGCTTCCCGGCCTGCTGGATGATCTTCGTCGCCTCGGGGAAGAGCGCGCCGACCGCGATCACGTCGGGATGCTTCGACTCGATTCGCGTGAGCGCGGGCTGGAAGTCGGTGTCCTTGATGTGGAACGTCTCGGTGTCGACGACGTCGACGCCGGCGGCCTTCAGCTCGCGGGCGAAGATGTCGCCGTCGGTCTTGGTGAACGCGTTGTCGTCGCCGTAGATGATCGCGGCGGTCTTGTAGTGCCACTTGTCGTGGGTGCGCTTCACCGTGGTCGGGATCACCTGCGACTCGGCGAGCGAGTCGCGGTAGACCGTCGGGCCGATCGCGGTCACGCCCTCGGCGGTCGTCGAGGTCCCCATCACCGGGAAGTTCGCGTTCTTCGCGATCGGGAACGCCTTGAACGCCTCGCCCGAGAGCGTCGGGCCGATGACGATCGGCGTCTGCCCGTCGGTGGTGAACTTCTGCATCAGGTTGACGACCTGCGCGGGATCGGTCGCCGCGTCCTGAACGTCGAACACCAGGTTCGCGCCGCCCGCGTCGATCTTGCCGGACTTGACGTCCTCGTTGGCCATCTCGTACGCGTTCTTCTGCGGCGTGCCGTAGACGCCGGCGGCGCCGGTGACGTCGGCGATCACGCCGACGTGCACGTTCTTCCCGGCGGCCGGTCCCTTCGGTGCCGCGCTCGACGGCGCGACGAGCGCGGCGACCGCGACGAGCGCGAGCGCCGAGACCGTGATTCGGTTCATCCTGTACTCCATGAGTCGTGTGAGCTGGCGATGTGCGGGCGCAACGCCCGCATGAACGCCCCGAAGCGCAGGTCGTTCTCCTCGCTGCTGGGGAGTTCCGTGTAGACCACGACGACCCAGCGCGAGCCCTCGCGCAGCGTGACGACCCCGGCGTCGTGCGCGCACTCGTCCGTGTCGCCCGTCTTGTGGGCGAAGGCGTCCCCCGGCTCGAGGCCGCGCGAGAGCTTCACGTCCCACCACGAGGTCGCGAGGATCCGCCGCAGCGCGGCGGCGCCCGGGACGCGGTCCTCGGCGATCGCCGCGAACAGCTCCGCCGCCTCGCACGCCGGGAAGGTGTTGCGGCCGCTCGCCTCCGGATCGTCGATCAGCGGCAGCGAGCCGGAGAGCTTGCGGCGGAACACCGTCCCGGTGAAGCCTAGCGCCCGGACGTCGGCGGTCGCGCGCTCGCGCCCGAGCAGGTCGTAGAGCTGGTTCGTCGCGACGTTGTCCGAGCGCTGCAGCATCAGCGTGACCAGCTCCTCGACCGTCGTCGCGTAGCCGGGCAGCATCGGCGAGGGCGCGTCGTTGAACGTCATGTTCCGCGCGTCGACGCTCACCGGGGTGTCCCAGCGCAGCCGGCCCTCGGCGATCGCGGCGCCGGCGGCCACGGCGAGCGGGACCTTGATCAGCGAGGCCGGGTAGATCGTCCGGCCGTCGTCCCGGCTCCAGGCCGGCCCGCCGGCGCCTAAGCGGCGGACGTGCATCTGCGCCTCGCCGAGCCCCGTTCGATCGGCGAGCACCGCTAGGTCGGGCTGGTTCACGCCGTCACGCTGCAAGCATGTACTTGCACGAATCCGTTGGGCCTGGTAGAGTGTTCATGCAAGTACCTACACGCATGAGCATCATGGACGAGAATCTGAAGCACGCGCCCCTTCGTCTGCACGCCGACGCCACGGACGCCCGTCCGCGGATCACCACCGCGGTCGACGAGCTGCTCGCGACCGAGCAGGAGAGCCCTCGCCTGCGCGTCGTCCTGGGCGG
>DATHLL010000469.1:0-11870 GCA_035488195.1 Candidatus Elarobacter sp.
CGCGGCGCGCGCGCGCCGGCGTGTGCTGCACGATCCGCCCGGCCTGCACGACCTCAAGGACGTCCACCTCGCGCACCGTCGCGCCGCGCGTCCCGCCGGCGCGCTCGAGCGCGTGGCCGTACGCGTCGGCGAGGATCTGCACCGCCTTGCGCCCTTCGATCGTGTACGACGCGATCAGGTCGGGGACGCGCCGCAGCAGCTTCGCGCCGAGCCGCGCCGCCGCTTCGCGAACGATCCGCGCGATCTGCGTCTGCGTGAGCGGCTCGAAGTAGACCGCGGCGCAGCGCGAGCGAATCGCCGCGTCGATCGCCTCAGGATCGCGCGTCGTCGCGCCGATCAGCACGAAGTCGGCCGGCGCGCCGTCGCGGAACAGCTTCTTCACGTACGCCGGGACGTTCGGGTCGTGCTCGTCGTAGTACGACGACTCGAACGTGACGCGCTTGTCCTCGAGCACCTTCAGCAGCCGCGTCTGCATCGCCGGGTCCATCTCGCCGATCTCGTCGATGAACAGCACGCCGCCGTGCGCGCGCGTCACCAGCCCGAGCTTCGGCTCGGGGACCGCCGTCTCGGCGAAGTCGCGCCGCGCGCCTTGATAGATCGGGTCGTGCACGCTGCCCAGCAACGGGTTCGTCGTCTCGCGGCTGTCCCAGCGCAGCGTCGTCCCGGCCGCCTCGACGAACGGCGCCTGCGCGCCGAACGGCGCGTGCGGGCGCGCCTTCGCGAGCTCGAGCGCAAGCCGCGCGACGGTCGTCTTCCCGACACCGGGCGGCCCGTACAGGATCACGTGCTGCGGGTACGGCGAAGCGAGCTTCGCGATCAGCGCCTTGATCGCCGACTCCTGGCCGACCACGTGCTCGAGCGACTTCGGCCGCAGCACGTCGAGCGCCGCGCGCGCCAGCCCGCGCGCGTCGAGCGCTTCCAGATCGTGAAGACGCTGCTTGGTCGCGGCGGTCTCCGGACCGGTCTCGTCGCGCAGCGCCTCGAGCTTGAGCTCGCGCAGGTACTCCTGATGGCGCTGCACCATCTTGGCGTTGATCTTCGCCTCGATCTGGTCGCCGACGGTGCGCTGCGCGACGAGATCGGCGAGCTTGTCCTCGATCTCGCCGATCACTTTCTTGTACTGCGCCTTCGCAGGCCGCGTCTCGAGCGAGGGGTCCTCGAAGACGAGCCGCTGCAGCGCCAGCAGGCGATCCGGGATCGCCTGCGAGCGCATCTCCTTGAGCGTGCCGAGCTTGCCGGCGCGCATGACGACCTTCTCGGTCCCCAGCGCGTCGGCGAGGACGTCGTACAGCACCGCGATCTCGCGGCGCAGCTTCTCGTCGCCGCTCAGCCGCACGCGGGTTACTTCAGCGCGACGACTTGAACCGCCGACTTCGCCAGGATGTTGTTGCCCAGGCGAATCTCGACCGGGTAGGTCCCGAGCGCCTTGATCCCGTCCTTCATCTCGATCTTGTGGCGGTCGATCGCGATCCCGAGCTGCTCGTGCAGCGCGTCGGCGACCTGCGCGTTCGTCACGGTGCCGAACAGGCGCCCGTTGCCGCCGGCTTTCGCCGCGACGCGGATCACCGCTTGTTCGAGCTGCGTCGCGACGTCCTGGGCGTTCGCGACCTCTTCGGCCTGCTTCCGCTTCTTGGCGTTCTGCTGCTGCTCGAGCTGCTTCATCGCGCCGGGCGTCGCGACGACCGCGAGCTTCTGCGGGAAGAGGTAGTTGTTCGCGTAGCCGTCCTTGACGTCCACGACCGAGCCGCGGGAGCCGAGCGGCTTGACGTCGCCGGTGAGAATGACCTTCACTGCGCTCTTCCTACTGGACGACGAACGGGAGCAGGGCGATGACGCGGGCGCGCTTCACGGCGGTCGTCAGCGCGCGCTGGTGCGACGCGCAGTTGCCGGAGATGCGGCGCGGGAGGATCTTGCCGCGCTCGCTGATGTACTTGCGGAGCCGCGTGGTGTCTTTGTAGTCGAGCGAGTCGAGGCGCTCGGCGCAGAACGTGCAGACCTTGCGCTTCGGACGGCGGTCCTTTTTGGCCGCCGCGCGCTTGCCTTTCGGTGGGGGCATCGATGGGTTGACCTCGTGGTGATGTAGGTGGAAAACGGCGAGAACGGGTCTCGCCCTACACACGTGGCGCCGAAGCGCCACGAGCCCCCGGAGGGGCAGCATCGGCGATGATACCACGTCCGGTACCCCCGAGTCACCCCCGATAGAAGTCGCCTCGCGTGACGAGGGAAGGCAAAGCGACCGACCGAATGCAGCCCGCCCGCTGGGTGCGGGTGAAGGGATTACGATGAGCGAGCTGACCGGGCGCGTGCTCGACCCGAGCTCTCCGGGGTGGGACGCCGCGCGACACGATTTTCGCGCCGCCGTCGACTACGGCAAGCGGGTTCCGAAGAGCGTCGTCTTCTGCCAGCACCCGCGAGACGTGCAGAACGCGGTGCGCTACGCGCGCGAGAACGGCGTTCCGCTGCGCGCGCGCTCGGGACGGCACAGCTACGAGGCGTTCTCCGTCGCCGAAGGCGCGGTCGTCGTCGACGTGAGCGAGATGGACGAAATCAGCGTCGACCGGGCCACGGGGATCGCGCGCATCGGCGCGGGCGTGTACTGCCTCGATCTGCACGAGCAGCTCTACGACGTCGGGCTCACCACGCCGGCGGCGAGCGGCGCGAGCGTCGGGATCGCCGGGCTCGCGCTCGGCGGCGGGTTCGGCGTCGTCTCGCGCAAGTACGGGCTGACCTGCGACAACGTCGCCGGCGTCGAGCTGGTGAACTGCGACGGCGAGCTGGTCTACGCGAGCGCCGACCAGAACCCGGACCTGTACTGGGCGTGCCGCGGCGGAGGCGGCGGCAACTTCGGGATCGTCACCGCGTTCGACTTCAAGGTGCACCCGATCGGCTTCGTCGCCGTCTGCAACATCATGTGGAGCTGGGATGCGTTCATGGCGGTCGCCGGCGCGTTCCAGGAGTTCGCGCCGAAGGCGCCCGACGCGCTCTCGACGTTCCTGCGCTTCTCCGTCAACGCATCGCCGGAGCTCAACACGATCACGCTGTTCGGTCAGCTCACCCCCGACTCGCCGGCGGAGCTCGCCGGATTCAGCGGGCTGCTCGCGCCGATGCTCAACGCCGCGCCGCCGACCGGCGTGCAGGTGCAGATGATGCCGTACTCGGCGGCCGCGGCGTTCTTCGCCGGCGTCGACCCGAAGAAGCCGGAGTGGATGCTGCACCCCCACAACGACACGCAGCTCTTCAAGAGCACCTCGGCGGTCGCGTACCAGCCGTTCTCCGAGGACGCGCTGAAGCTGCTGAAGTCGCAGATCGAGAGCGCGCCGGCGCAGCAGGACTGGGAGACCAACGAGCCCAGCATGATCCAGCTCCTCGCCGGCGGCGGCGCGCCGGGGCGCGTCCCGGTCGACGGAACGGCGGTGCCGCACCGCGAGGCGGTCTTCGTCGTGCAGTACGACGCGTACTGGACCGATCCGGCCGATCAGCCGGTCGCGGAGAAGTGGATCGAAGGCGTGCGGACCGCGATGCTCCCGCACGCGAAGAACGCGTACGTGAACTACGTCGACCGGTACATCGAGGACTACCTCGACGCATACTACGTCACCAACCTGGCGAAGCTGGTCGAGGTGAAGCGCGCGGTCGACCCCGACAACGTCTTCAACTTCGAGCAGAGCATCCCGACGAGCTTGCCCCCGAAGAAATCATGATCGAGAACATCGTGGTTCTCATGCTGGAGAACCGCTCGTTCGACCATCTGCTCGGGTTCTTCCCGGGCGGCCCGAACTTCGACGGCCTCAAGGGCGACGAGGCGAACTACGAGCAGCCGGTCACGCAGAGCGGGCTGAAGGTGACGGTGAGCCGCGACGCGCCGGTCGTCCCCGACGTCGACCCCGGACCGGACCACGACGTCCCGAACGTGCACATCCAGCTCTTCGGTCAGGCCGGACCGTACCCGGACGACCCGAACGCGCCGCACAACAACGGGTTCCTGTACGACTACGCGCAGGTGACGCACGAAGTCGCCACCGCGGCGCACGTCATGCGCTGCCACGATCCGGCGAACGTCCCGACGCTGACGGCGCTCGCGCAGGAGTTCGCGATCTGCGACCGCTGGTTCTCCTCCGTGCCCGGTCCGACGTGGCCGAACCGCTTCTTCGCGCACGCCGCGACGTCGGGCGGGCACTCCGACAACGCGATCCGGATCTACGGCATGCGGACGATCTACGAGAACCTGCACGACACGGGAAAGACCTGGCGCATCTACTTCCACGACTTCCCGCAGTCGCTCGCGCTCGAGCACCAGCTCCAGTTCGCGTTCACGAACTACGAGTACATCGACGAGTTCTTCAAGGCCGCGGAAGCCGGGACGCTGCCGCAGTACACGTTCATCGAGCCGCGCTACTTCAACGAGGGCCCGTTCCGCGCGAACGACATGCACCCGATCCACGGCGTCGTCGGCGGCGAGCAGCTCATCGCCGACGTGTACGAGGCGCTGCGCAAGGGCTCGCAGTGGGAGAACATGCTCTTCGTCGTCGTCTGCGACGAGCACGGCGGGCTGTACGACCACGTGCTGCCGCCGAAGGCGGTGAACCCCGACGGCCTGGTCTCGCCCGAGTTCGACTTCTCGCACCTCGGCGTGCGCGTACCCGCGATCGTCGTCTCACCGTGGATCCCGAAGGGGACGATCGCCTCGACCGTCTACGACCACACCTCGATCCTCGCGACCGTCCGCGACGTCTTCGGCCTCGGCACCTCGCTGACGCAGCGCGACGCGCAAGCGAACACGCTCCTTTCGCTCCTCACCGAGCCCGCGCCGCGCGACGACGCGCCGATGACGCTCCCGCGCGCAACCGACGACACGCAGGCGCTGCACTACGCCGCCCAAGTCGACCACCGCCCGCTTTCGCGCTTCCAGACGAGCCTCGTGACCTGCGCGAACGCCCTCGCGAAGCGCGCCCCCGGTCTCCTCCCCGAACCCCTTTCCTCCGCCCTCGCCACGACCGAACGCGAAGGCGCCGTCATCGCGAAGTTCGCCTACGGAGCCCTCCGCGTCGCGGCGCGGGACGTCATGCACTGACTGCTTCGACGATCGCTCCGGCGGAGAGCGGAGTGATGCCGCTCAGGCGTAAGCCCGTGCGGGCGAAGAGGTGCTCGAAGTCGGCGCGGGTGCGTTCGCGGCCGCCCGTGGTGATGACGAGCATCTCGAGGTCGAGGAGCTTGCCGAAGTCGGGCGCATCGCCGGGCTCGATCACCGCGTCGTAGATCGCGATGCGGCCGTGCGGCGGGAGCGCGGCGCGGCAGTTCGCCAAGATGCGTTCGGCGTCGGCGTCGGGCCAGTCGTGCAGCACGCGCGAGAGCACGATCACATCGGCGCTCGGGACGCGCTCGAGGAAGTCGCCTTCCACCAAGTCGCAGCGGCCGCGCAGCGCGGGCAGCTCGGCGCGGCGCGCCTCCGCGATCGCCGCCGGGCGCTCGTACAGGATCCCGCGCACGCCGGGGTTGTACTCCAGCAACGCGGCGAGCAGCGTCCCGTCGGCGCCGCCGACGTCACACACCGTCGTTCCGACGCCGAGCGCGAGGTGCGCCGCGAGTTCGCCGGCCGCGTTCGACGCGAGCGAGCGCATCGCGAGGCTGAAGATCGCGTTGAGCTCGGCGTCCTCGTCGAGATACTGCCACGCCGAACGGCCGTAGACGTGCTCGAACGCCGGCTCACCGCTCGCGACGGCGTACGGCAGCGCGTTCCACGCCGCGCCGTGCTCCTCCGAGCCGAAGAAGCGGGCCATCCCGTACATCGACCCGGTGACGTCGCTGCGCAGCCATTCGCCGAGCGGCGTCGTCGCGAACCGTCCCTGCGCGTCCTCGGTGAAGAGCCCGAGGCTCGCAAGCGCGCGCAGCAGACGGTACAGCGAGGGCGCGTGCGCGCCGATCTCCGGCGCGAGCTCGGCGCAGGTGCGGGCGCGCGCAGAGAGATGGTCGGCGAGGCGGAACCGCGCGGCCGCGCACACCGCGTTGCACACCCAGCGCCCGGTCAGCATCCGGAGGATGACGACCGGCGGCGGAGGTCCGGGCGGCGCGCGCCGCGCCGCTTCGTCGACCGTCGGCACCGTCTTACGCCCGCAGCGATTCCAGCGCCGCGGCGTACTCGCGCGAGTCGCTGTACTCGCGGAACTCCGCGATCTTCGCGCCGCGCAGGCGGAACACCATCGCGAACCCGTCGCGGATCCGAACGCTCGTCCCGCGCACGGTCGCGTCCCACGTCCCGAGCGCCACGACGACGTCGCCGTTCGCGATGAACTCGTTCGGGTCGAAGTCGTGGAACTCGAGCTTTTCGTTCACGCCTTGGAAGAACTGGCCGACCTGCGCCTTTCCTTGCAGCCGGCCGGCGTGCGGGATCGGCGACCCCGCGCCCGGCGTCGTCCAGACGATGTCGTCGGTGAGCCGGTTCAGCAGCGCGGGGATGTCACCCCGACCGAAATCGGCGTAGGCGGCCTGAACCTCGGCGACGGCCGCGTCGTCTCGTACCATCATGGAATCCTCCGTCCCGTGCGAAGCACGGTGCTTGCGCGCCCCCGGCGGCGATGACAGCAGCGTAGCGCTCGCGAGGGCGGGCCGACAGAGTCGGGCTACTCACCCCTTCGCGCGGGACTACTCAGACGCCGAGGACGCGACGTAGGCGGAGAGCTCGCGGCGCGAGCCGATCCCGAGCCGGTTGAACACCGATTGGAGATGGTTCCCGACGGTCCGCTCGGAGAGCCCGAGGAGCGCGCCGGCCTCGCGGTTCGAGCGGCCGGCCAGCACCAGTTCGGCGATCTCGCGCTCGCGCGGCGTCAGCGGCGCGAGCGGGTCGGCGGAGCGCGACGACCCGGCGAGCCGCGCGACGTCGGCGGCGCTCTCCGCCGCGCGGTAGATGCGCAGCGCGTCGGCGTCGCGCCCGGCGAGTTCGAGCGCGCGCGCCTGCTGGAGCAGCCAGTGCAGCTCGCCGTAGATCTCGGCCGCCTCCTGCGCGCGCTGGGCCGCCTCGCCGCGGCGGCGGCGCCGCGCCGCGACGCAGGCGTCGAGCAGCGCGCGCTCGGCGGCGCGCGAGCGGTCGCGCGGGTGCGCTTCGAGCATCGCCCGCGCGCGCGGAACGTCCTCCTCGCGGCCCCACTGCGCGACGTAGCCGCAGAGCTGCAGCGGGCGGGCGTCGTCGGGGAGGCTCGCCAGCGCGCGGCCGAGCAGTTCCGCGGCGCGCGCCGGCTCGCCGCGCGCGAGCGCGAGGTCGGCGTACGCGCACGCGACCTGCGCGGTCTCCGACATGCTTCCGGCGGCGAAGATCGCGTCGACGTCGACGACGGTGCAGCGCGCGAGCAGCGCGTCGTCGCGCGCGGCGAGCGCGATCGGGATCCCGTAGCCGGCGATCCACGGATCGAGCCGCCGCGCCTCGCTCGACGCCGAGAGCGCGTCGATCATCGCCTGCCGCGCGCCGCGCACGTCGCCGAAGACGTGGCGCACGCGCGCGAGCGAGAGCAGCGCGTTCGGGACGTGCCAGCGCAGCCCGTACTCGTACGAGGTCGCGATCGACGACTCGAGCGCCGGGATCGCGGCGTCGCGCTGCCCGGTGAGGAACGCGTTCAGCGCGCGGTTGTTCTGCGTGCTGACCAGCAGCTCGACGTGGCCGATCCGCTCCGCGACCGCGACCGCTTCTTCGTAGTCGGCGGTGAAGCCGGGCAGATCCCAGGCGCTCGCGCGCAGCATCGCGCGCGCGGTGCAGAAGCGGATCGTCGCGTCGGGCGTCGCGAACGCGCGCATCGTCTCGGCCGCCTCGACGGCGTGCCGCGCGTCGTCGCTGCGCCCGTCGAGCTGGTGGATCTGCGCGAGCCGGACCCACACGTCGAAGAGCTGCGCCGACGGCCCGAACGGCTCGGCGGCGGCGAGCGCGCGCTGCGCCGCGGCGAGCGACTCGCGCGGCTCGCCGTCGAACCACGCCGCGCGCGAGCGGAGCATCTCGATCCGCGCGACCCCGAGCGCGTCGCCGAGCTCGCGGTACGCTTCGAGCGCGATCGCGAGCGGCTGCTCCGCGCGCCGCGGCGAGGCTTCGATCAAGATCGCCGAGGCCAGCTTCTCGTTGAGCCGCGCGACGCGCGCGAGTTCGGCGGGCGCGGTGCGCAGCGCCGTCTCGTAGAACCGCGGCGCCGTGGCGTAGTCGTGGAGCGCGACGGCGCGGTCGCCGGCGGCTTCGTTGTAGCGCGAGGCGCGCTCCGGGTCGTCGGCGTACGCCCAGTGGTACGCGAGCCGCGCCGGCTCGGCCGGCGCCGCGCGCGCTTCGAGCAGCTCGCCGATGCGGCGGTGGATCGCCGGGCGGCTGCGCGGCGGGACACGCGCCTCGATCGCGGCGCGCGTCAGCGCGTGCGCGAAGCGCCAGCGCTCCGAGCCGCGCTCGCGGTCGACCAGGTGGACGCGGCGCGCGCGCTCGAGCGCGTCCTCGACCTCGTCCTCGCCGCGCTCGACGATGCGCGCGAGCAATGCGCGGTCGATCTCGCCGGCCGCTGCGGCCGCCGTGAGAACCTCGCGCGCGCCGCGGTCGAGCGATTCCCAGCGGCGCACGATCGGGTACGCGATCGCGGGCGCGACGTCGTCCGGCGCGCCGGCGAGCGCGTTGCGCAAGAGCTCGAGCGCGAAGAGCGGGTTCCCGCCGGCGAGCTGCGCGATCCCGCGCAGGCGGTCGGCGCCGACGCTGTTCGCCTGACCGCGCAGCGCCTCGCGCAGCAGCGTCCCGACGTCGCGGTCGGCGAGCGGTCCCAGCCGCACGGTGTGCGCGGCGGTCCGCAGCGCGTCGGGCAGCTCGGCGCGCGCCTCGTTCGGGCGCTGCGTCGCGACGACGAAGAGCGGCGAGCTCGCGAGCTCAACCGTGAAGAACGTGAGGAGATCGAGCGACGCGCGGTCGGCCCAGTGCGCGTCCTCGACGAAGACCGCGAGCGCGTGCGCGCGCATGATCCGTCGCAGCGCGGTCGCGACGGCGCGCAGCCGTTTCGCCTTGTGCATCGCGACGTCGGGGTCGAGCGCCTCCGCGACCGCGCGCAGATCCTCGGCGACGCCGGGCGGCGCGGTCTCGAGCGCGCGCGCGATCCCCAGCACGAACGGCGCGTACGGCTCGCGGACGTGCTCGAGCGCGTGCGCGTCGAGGACGAGCGCGTGCAGCTCCAGCGCGCGGCGCCGCAGCTCGCCGGCGAGCCGCGTCTTCCCCATCCCGGCTTCGCCCTCGACGATGGTGAGCGAGGCGGCGCCCTGCGCGAGGACGGCGTCGAGCCGGCGCATGAGAAAAGCGCACTCGTCGTCGCGCCCGACCAGTCTCGGCGCGACGAGCGGCGACGAGATCATGGGCGGCGTTTCGCCTTGCCGGGGAAGCCTCCCCGGCGGGCGAACGCGCTGCGCGTGCCATATCGCAGCAAGTTCGTCGTCCGGCCCGGCCACAAGGTCCGTCTCGAGGAGATCGACCCGGCGCAGACCGGGAAACACGCGAGCGAGCGCGACGCCCGCGCCGCGATCGAGCGCGACCGCGAGCGGCTGGAGCAACTCCAGTACCTCCTGTACGCCGAGGACCGCCGCTCGCTGCTGATCGTGCTGCAGGCGCTCGACGCGGGCGGGAAGGACGGGACGGTCCGGCACGTCTTCGGCGCCTTCAACCCGCAAGGCGCGTACGTGCACGCCTTCAAGGTGCCGACCGCCGAGGAGGCGGCGCACGACTTCCTCTGGCGCGTCCACGCCGCGGCGCCGAAGCGCGGCCAGATCGCGATCTTCAACCGCTCGCACTACGAGGACGTCCTCGTTCCGCGCGTCCACCGCACGCTGCCGCGCGAGACGATCGCGAAACGCTACGACCGCATCGTCGAGTTCGAGAAGAACCTGCACCAGGCCGGGACGCGCATCCTCAAGTTCTTCCTGCACATCAGCCGCGAGGAGCAGCTCCGCCGGATGCGCGAGCGGATCGACGATCCGCACAAGCAGTGGAAGCTGAACGCCGGCGACTTCGTCGAGCGCGCGCGCTGGGACGACTACCGCAAAGCGTACGAGGACGCGCTCGAGGCGACCAGCACGCACCGCGCACCGTGGTTCGTCATCCCGGCGAACCACAAATGGTTCCGGAACCTCGCCGTCGCGCGGATCGTCGCCGACGAGCTCGACGATCTGAAGATGAAGTTCCCGAAGCCGCCGGCCGATCTCGACGCGATCCGCCGCGCCTACGAGCAGGCGGCGCGCGACGAGCGCTGAGCGCTACGGCAGGCGCAGCGAGGCGCGCAGCGCGCGGTCGCGCAGGCGCGGCGGCAGCATCGCGACGATGCTCCCGGCGCGCGCGGAGGCGCCGAGCAGGTAGGTCGGGCGCGGCTTGCGCGCGGTGAGCGCGTGCAGGATCGCGCGGCTGACCTGCTCGGGCGGGATCCCGGACTTCTCCTCGCGGTGCGTCTGCGCGAAGACCGCGTCGATGTGCTCGGCGTAGTGCTCCGTCGCGAGCGGCGGGAGCAGCCCGATCAGCGACTCGCGCGAGTCGCGGCCCTTCTGCCAGATCGGCGTCTTCACCGCGCTCGGCTCGATCAGCGAGACCCCGATCCCCGCGCCGCGCAGCTCGACGCGCAGTGCGTCGGCGAACGAGCGCAGCGCGGCCTTCGAGGCGCTGTACGGCGCGATGAACGGGACCCCGAGCCGCCCCGAGATCGAGCCGACGAAGACGACCCGCCCGCGCGAGGCGCGCACCTGCGGCAAGAACGCCTGCACGAACGCGAGCGCGCCGAAGACGTTGACCTCGAACTGGCGGCGAATCTCGTCGACCGGGAGATATTCGAGCGGCCCCGCGACCGCGATCCCGGCGTTCGCGACGACGCCGCGCAGCGGGCGGCCGCTCTCCGCGACCGTCTTCACCGCCGCGGCGATCGAGGCGCGGTCGGCGACGTCGAGCATGAGCGGCGTCACGCGCTCGTGCAGCGCCGCGGCGCGCGCCGCGTCGGCCTCGCTGCGCACGCCGGCGAACACGAAGAACCCTTCGCGCGCGAGCAGCGCCGCGGCGTCGGCGCCGATCCCGCTGGAGGCGCCGGTGATCACGACGGCTTCCTGCCGCTGCTCGCTCATGACGGTGCTCCGTTCCGCGCGGCGCGCTCGGCGACCGCGTCGCGGTTGAGGCGCTGCTGGATCCGCGCGTCGCCGAAGATCAGGTCGGTCACCCCGGGGAACGCTTTGACGAAGAACACGGGGAGACGATACCCCGCCGGAACGATCCGCTTGCGCCGCGGCCGCTCGATCGCGGCGACGATCGCGTCGGCGACGATCTCGGGCCCGGGGAGGTTCTTCATCGCGGCGTTCATCGGCGTCGCGACGAAGCCCGGCTGGATCAGCGTGACGCCGACGCCGAAGCTGCGCACCTCGCGCCGCACGGTGTCGCACAGCCCGCGGAGGCCGAACTTCGAGGCCGAGTAGATCCCCATCACGCCGGCCTCGCCGGCGATCGAGCCGACGGTCACGATCGAGCCGCGCCGCCGCGCCTTCATGACCGGCAGCACCGCGTGCATCAGCCGCGCCGCGCCGAGCAGGTTGACCGCGAGGACGCGCTCGAGCTCGTCGTCGTCGCTGGCGCAGAACGACGGGCTCGACCCGATCCCCGCGCAGTTTGCGAGCACGTCGACGCGGCCGAACCGCACGAGCGTGCGCGCGACCAATGCGTCGATCTGCTCGCGCGAGGTGACGTCGGTCGGGACGACGAGGACGCGCTCGCCGAACGGCGCGAGCTCCGCCGCCAGCGCGTCGAGCAGCGCGTCCGGCAGCGCGGCGAGGACGACGGAACCGCCGCGCGCGAGCAGCGTGCGCGCGGTCGCCGCACCGATTCCACCTGATGCGCCCGCAACGATCGC
>DATHLL010000470.1:0-2089 GCA_035488195.1 Candidatus Elarobacter sp.
CGGAGCCTCCGCATTCGTGCGGAGTCGCGCTACGGGGCGGGCGCGTCCGGTTCGCCCGCCGCGGCGAACACGACCCGCGTGAGCCAAAGCGCGGCGAGCGCCGGCTTCGTCCCGCCGCGTAGCTCGACGGCGACGCGCCAAGTCATGTCGGCGCCGCCCTCGATCGCGCGCACATCCTCGAGCGCGAATGTTCCGCGGATCTCCGATCCCACCGGAACCGGCGCGACGAAGCGCACGCGGTCGAACCCGTAGTTGAACGCCATCCGCGCGGTCGGGAACGCGATGCACTCCTCGATCATGCTCGAGAGCAGGCTCAGCGTGAGGAACCCGTGCGCGATCGTCGTCCCGAGCGGCGACTCGCGCCGCGCGCGCTCGGGATCGACGTGGATCCACTGCCGGTCGTTCGTGATCCGCGCGAACGCGTCGACGCGCTCCTGCGTGATCGTCAGCCACGCGCTCGCGCCGGCGTGCTCGCCGCGCGCGCGCTGCAGATCGGCGAGGCTGGTGAACGAGACGCGCTGCATCCCGCGCCGTTCGCACGAGGAACGTCCCGTCCCGCTTCGCAACCACCGCGGATGCGAGCGATCCTCTGCCGCGCGTACGGCCCGCCCGAGACGCTGGTCCTCGACGAAGCGCCCGATCCGCGCCCCGGTCCCGGGCAGATCGTGATCGACGTGCACGCCGCCGGGGTGAACTTCCCCGACGTGCTGCTGATCCAAGGGAAGTACCAGGTGAAGCCGCCGCTTCCGTTCAGCCCGGGCGTCGAGGTCGCCGGCGTCGTCGCGGAGGTCGGGGAGGGCGTGCGCGAGTTTCGCGCCGGCGACCGCGTCGCGGCGGGCGTCTCCGGCGGGTTCGCGGAGAAAGCCGTCGCGAACGTCGCGTCGGCGGTCGCGCTCCCTGACGACGTGGAGTTCGTCACCGGCGCCGGGATGACGCTGACGTACGGCACCGCCTACCACGCGCTGGTCGACCGCGCGCGGCTGCGCGAGGGCGAGTGGCTCTACGTGAGCGGCGCGGGCGGCGGGGTCGGGACGGCGGCGGTCGATCTCGCGAAGGCGCTCGGCGCCCGCGTGGTCGCGAGCGCGAGCTCGGAGGCGAAGCGCGAGGCGGCGAACCGCGCCGGCGCCGACGTCGTCCTCGACGCCTCGGCGCCCGATCTCGTCGACGCGATCAAGAGCGCGAGCGGCGGCGGGATCGACGTCGCGATCGACAACGTCGGCGGCGAGCAGTTCGACGCCGCCCTGCGCGCGGCGAACCGCGACGCGCGGCTGCTGGTGGTGGGCTTCGCCGGCGGGACGATCCCGCAGATCCCGGCGAACCGCATCCTGCTCAAAGAGCTCGACGTGCTCGGCGTCTACTGGGGCGACTGGACCGCGCGCAACGCCGGCCGCAACCGCGCGAACTTCGCCGCGATGTTCGCGTTGATCGGCGAACGGAAGCTGCGCCCGCGCGTCGACGCGACGTACGCGTTCGCCGACGCGCCGCAAGCCGTCGCGGACCTGCACGAACGGCGTTTGGTCGGCAAAGGCGTCGTGCGCGTGCGCGAGGCGTAGCGCGCCGACCGCGGCTCAGTCCGGCGCGTCCTGAAAGGCGACTCCGATCATCATCGCGTAGCCCCAAGCCACCGCGAAGACGGCGACGCCGAAGATCGCCGCGCCGAGAATCGCGCTGTGAAACGGCCACGGCACCTGCGCGCGCACAGCGGCCAGGGCGCCGGCGACCACCACGGCACCTAATGCGGGCAGACCCAACACGGCGAGGCTCTTGGGGATGTCCTTATACTCCGGGCCACCGGACGGCGGCACGGCCGCGAAGAGGACCGCGACCGCGAGCGCAAGCGCTGCCGCACCGCCGACGACTGCGCCGCCGAGAAAGCAGGCGATCGCGATCAGCAGATGCATGGGCGACGGCAGGACGCGCGCACGCCGCCGACTTCGACGGCGTGTGTCGAGGTCCGCCTTACGGCGAGATCAAGCCAGCGCCGCCAGCGTCGGGAACGCCCCGCCGACGATCGCCGCCGACGGACGCCCGAGCCAGCGTTCCAGCACCGTTGCGTACACCTGTCGGAAGTCGGTCGTGAAGGCGAGGT
>DATHLL010000471.1:0-4643 GCA_035488195.1 Candidatus Elarobacter sp.
GACGTGGTGATCCGCCACGCCGAGGATCTCGACGAGGCCGCCGCGCGGCTGGAGATGCTGGGCTACACCCGGCTCGGCGATCTGGGGATCGTCGGCCGCGAGGCGTTCCGCGCGCTCGCCGAGCTGCCGCGGCACCACCTGTACGTCTGCGCCGCCGGCTCCGCGCCGCTGCAGGCGCATCTCACGCTGCGCGACGCGCTCCGCGCCGACCCCGAGCTGGCCGCCTCGTACGCGGCGCTCAAGCGCGAGCTCGCCGAGCGGTTCCGCGACGACCGCGACTCGTACACCGAGGGGAAGACCGCGTTCATCACTTCGGTCCTCCTCGACGAGCGCAGCGGCGAGCGCCGCGCGCAGCGCAAGAAGTAACCCGGCGGAGGAGTGGTCATGGATCTGTCACCGCATTTCACGCTCGCGGAGCTCACGACGACGAGCACCGGTCTGAACAACAGCCCGAACGCCGCGGAGACCGAGGTGCTGCGCACGCTCGCCGCGTTCCTCGAGAAGGTGCGCGCGATCCTCGGGAACCGCACGATGACGGTGAACAGCGCGTTCCGCAGCAAGGCGGTCAACGACGCGGTCGGCGGCGTCGACAACAGCGCGCACCGGCTCGGCTACGCGTGCGACTTCGTCTGTCCGTCGTTCGGCTCGCCGTACGACATCTGCATGGCGATCGACGCCGCGGAGAAGGCGGGGAAGATCAAGTTCGACCAGCTCATCCAGGAAGGGACCTGGGTGCACATCTCGCGCGATCCGAAGCTGCGCGGCCAGCGGCTCACGCTCGCGCCCGGCGGCACCTATCTCGACGGGATCCGGCGCTCCGCCGGGTAGCGGCGGCTACCGCTTCGCGCGCCGGAGATAGACCGAGTTGACGCGGTAGTCGAACCACAGCTCGTAGCTGCGCAGGAAGTCGGTGCCGACGATCCCGTCGACGTCCTCGGTGCCGAGGTCGGCGTTGGCGACGTCGGCCGTCGCGCCGCGCGTCCAGATCCCGCCGAGCTCGAAGGCCGGGAGACGCGTCGACTCGGCGGTCGCGAAGCCGCCCATCCCGCGCACGTGCATCGTGCTCGCGACGCGCTGCGGCGTGAAGTCGCCGCGCTCGGCGAACGCCGTCTCGAAGACGGTGCGGTTCGCGCCCGTGTCGAGCACGACGCGGCCGCTCGCGCCGCCGGCGCGCGCGCTCACCGCGGGCGTCTTGTCGTCGAGCGCGAGCGGGACGGCGCCGGCGTCGGACGGCGGGCGGAAACGGTCCGGCGCGATCGCTTCGGCCACGTTCTTGTCGACGTTCAGGTGGACGACGGCGTCGGCGAAGAAGTCGAACCCGAGCAGCCCGGCGACGTGCGTGCGGTCGTCGACGCGGAACGGAACCTTCACGACGCGCGAGACGACGTTGCGCATCCGCAGGCCGCCGATCGTCATCTGCGGGACGATCGTCGTCGTCTCGGGGAACGTCCCGAGCGTCGCCCCGAACCGCGAGCCGTACCGCTCGAGATTCTGCTGGTCGACGACGCTCGGGTCGACGACGATCCCCGCCGCGCCCGAGTCGAGCAAGAAGTCGTACGCGCCGCGGCCGACGATCACGCGGACGACCGCGAGGCCGTTGACGAAGCGGACCGGGAGCCGGACCGTCGTCTGCTTCTCGGGGAACTCGACGACACGGCGCGCCGGCGGCATGTCGACGTCGCGCGGATCGGGGGTGTAGTCCAGCGAGCGGTTCACCAGGATCTGCTCGCGCTCGTTCCCGAGCGAGTCGACGGTCCGCACCCGCGATGGCTCGGGGACGCCGTCGGCGAGCCGGTAGTCGTCGTAGGTCGTCGTGTAGCGGCGGCGCCGCTCGACGTACTCGCGCCGCACGAGGTGCCCGGTCCGCTTGTCGACGTACAGCCATTCGTGGCGCCCCGCCGGCGGGTTGACCTCGACGACGTACGCGCTGAGCGCAACCGAGTCGCCGACGAGCCGCACGTCGCGCTCGTCGCTCGCATCGCGAAACGCGCGCTCGCTCGCCGCGTCGCGCTGCTCGTGCACGCCGGGATAGGTGAACACGATCCCGTTGCGGTTCTGCTCCCAGCGCGTCCCGCGCAGCAGACCGCGCTCGTAGGTGAGCGGCCCCAGCGTCGTCGTCTCGCGCACGTCGCGGCCGAGCCGGTTCACGCGGTACGAGCCGACCGTCCCGTCCTGGAAGAGCCGCCAGTCCTCGAGCACGGTGACGTTGCGGCCGTGCTCGCGCGGGTGCGCGCGGTCGTACAGCGCGCGCACCCGCGCCAGGGTCGTGCTCGACGGCACGATCCCGCCCGGCTCGTCGTCGATCGCCGCGAGCGCCGGGGCCGTCGCGATGGAGAGCGCGGCGAGCAGCATCGCTCCTCGCCGCGCGGCCGTTATAATGATCCGGTCGGACCCATCGCTTCGAGCCGCTTCTTGAGGTCGCTCAGGAAGCCGCTCGCGACCGCCCCGTCGACGACGCGGTGATCGAGTGACATGCAGACGTTCATCATCGAGCGCACCGCGATCGAGTCGTCGTCGCGCACGACGGGGCGTTTCACCACCGCCTCGGTCGTCACGATCCCGGTCTGGCCGGGAACCAGGATCGGCGCCGAGAGGATCGCGCCGTTCGCGCCGGTGTTGTTGACGGTGAACGTCCCGCCGGCGAGGTCGTCGGCGCCGAGCTTGCCGCGCCGCGCCTTCTCGATCAGCTCGGCCGCGGCGAGCGCGATCCCCTTGATCGAGAGCTGGTCGGTGTGGCGGATCACCGGGACGACGAGGTTCCCTTCGGCGGCGATGGCGATCCCGACGTTCACGTCGCGGTGGACGCGGATCCCCTCGTCGGTGAAGGACGCGTTCATCAGCGGGAACTTCGCCAGCGACTCGACGACGGCGCGGATGAAGAACGGCAGCAGCGTGAGCTTCGCGCCGTACGCCTTCTCGAACGCGTCCTTCTCGCGGACGCGCCACTTCCAGACGTTGGTCACGTCGACTTCGACCATCGTCCACGCGTGCGGCGCGGTGTGCTTCGACTCGACCATCCGCTGCGCGATGATCTTGCGCGCCTGCGTCAGCGGGATGAGATCGCCCGGCTGCGCGGCCGCGTACGACGGCTTCGCGGTGCTCGGCGCGCGCGGCGGCGCCGTCGCGGCGGGCGCCGGAGGCGGCGGCGTGATGGCTCCCGCAGCGGCGGGAGCCACGTACTCCACGTTGTCGGCGGTGATCGTCGCGGCGACGCCGGCGCTCGGGCCCGCTTTCGCGGCGGCCAGGATGTCGTTCGCGGTGATGCGTCCGTGATCGCCGGTCCCGCGCACGCGCGCCAGATCGATGCGGTGCTCGCGCGCGAGCCGGCGCACCGCCGGCGAGACGCGCATCCCGTTGACGCTCGCGCCGTCGTGGGTGATGATCGTGTCGGTCGTTCCGGCGCCGTTCGAGCCGCCGCCCGCGCCGTTCGACGCTCCGCCGGCCGGCGCGCTGAACGACGGCCCGCCGAGCCCGACGTTCCCGCCCGGCACCGGATCGTCGCTGCCTTGCCGGTTCGCTTCGGCCTTGAGGTCGTCACCGTGCGCGGTGCGGTGCCCGCTCGCCGCGGCGACCTGCTCGGACGGCGACGCGCTCCCGTTCGGCGCCGGCGTTTCGGCTGCCGCCCCCACCTCGTCGATGATCGCGATCGGCGCGCCGGTCGGAACGGTCTCGCCTTCCTGCACGATCAGCTCGCGGATCACGCCGGTGACCGGCGCGGGGACTTCGGCGTTCACCTTGTCGGTCGAGACCTCGACGAACGCCTCGTACTTCTCGACCGAGTCGCCGGGCTTCTTGAGCCACTGGGCGACGGTTCCTTCGGTGACGGTCTCACCGAGCTGGGGCATCGTGATCGTGGTCGGCATCAGAATCTCGCCAGCTCCCGCATCGCCTCGGCCATCTCGTCGGTGGAGATCATGAACTCTTCCTCGAGCGGGAGCGCGTAGCCCATCGCCGGGACGTCGGGCCCGGCGAGCCGCCGGATCGGCGCGTCGAGCTCGAAGAGCGCCTCCTCGGCGACCATCGCGCTGATCTCCGCGCCGATCCCGCCGAACTTGTTGTCCTCGTGGACGATCATCAGCTTGCGCGTCTTGCGCACCGACGCCAGGATCGTGCCCTTGTCCATCGGCCGGATCGAGCGGAGATCGACGACCTCGGCGGAGACCCCCTCGCCCTGCAGCCGGTTCGCCGCGTCGAGCGCCTGGTGCAGGTTGTAGCCGTACGAGACGACGGTCAAGTCGGTCCCCGCCTTCTTCACGTCGGCCTTCCCGATCGGGATCGTGTAGTAGCCGCCGGGGACCTCGCCCTTCACGCTGCGGTACGTCTTCTTGTGCTCGAGGAAGAGCACCGGGTCGGGAGACTCGATCGCCGCGTTCAGCAGCCCCTTGATGTCGGCCGGCGTCGACGGCGCGAGGATCGTCAGCCCCGGGACGTGGTAGAACAGCGCCTCGATCGAGACCGAGTGCGAGAGCGCGCCGCGGACGCCGCCGCCGTACGGCGTGCGGATCACCAGCGGGCACGTGTAGTCGCCGTTGCTGCGGTAGCGCGTCTTCGCCGCCTCGCCGACGATCTGGTTGAACGCCGGATAGATGAAGTCGGCGAACTGGATCTCGGCGATCGGCCGCAGCCCTTCCATCGCCATCCCG
>DATHLL010000472.1:0-5629 GCA_035488195.1 Candidatus Elarobacter sp.
CTCCGTCGACCGCGGGCCGCGTCACGATCGTCGACGTCTTCACCTTCGGCTGCATCAACTGCCGCCACGTCACCCCGGAGCTGCAGAAACTGCGCGCCGCCTACGGTGAACGTGACCTTGCGATCGTGGGCGTGCACGCGCCGGAGACGCCGTACGAGCGCGACCACGCGAACGTGCGGCAGGCGCTGCGCGAACAGGACATCACGTGGCCGGTCGTCTTCGACGACGGCTTCCGCCTCTGGAATGCCTACGGCGTCGACGCGTGGCCGACACAGTTGCTGTTCGACCGGCACGGCACGTTGCGCGCGCGTTTCGTCGGCGAAGGTTACGACGCGCAGCTGGAAGCGGCCGTGAAGCGGCTCGTCGCCGAACGATGACGCATCCGGGCGAACGCGTCTACCGGCACACCGTGGGCGCGCGCGTCGCGCATTGGCTCTGGACGCTCGCGATGCTCGTGCTCGTCATGAGCGGGCTGCAGATCTTCAACGCCGCGCCGTACCTCGACGCCTCGGACAAGAGCGATCCCGCGCGGCGCGTGCTGGCGTTCGACGCGCAGCGCGGCGCCGACGGCGCGCCGCACGGCTACACGATCCTCTTCGGGCACCGCCTCACGACGACGCATCTGCTCGGCTACACGGACGACGGGATGGGCGCGGAAAGCGCGCGCGCGTTTCCCGGCTGGCTGACGCTTCCCGCCGAGCAGGACCTCGCCGACGGCCGGCGCTGGCATCTCTTCTTCGCGTGGGCGCTCTTCCTCGCGTGGGCCGCCTACCTGATCTCGGCGGCGCTGACCGGGAAGCTGCGCGAATTGGTGATGCGGCCGGACGACTTCCGCAAGGTGTGGCCGATGCAGCTCTACTACCTGCGCTTGCGGCGCGAGCCGCCGCCGCACGGGACGTACAACCCGCTGCAGAAGCTGACGTACAACGTGGTGGTCTTCGCGTTCTTCCCGCTGCTGATCCTGACCGGGCTGACGCTCTCGCCGGGGATCGACGCCGCGCTGCCGTGGCTGACGGCGCTCTTCGGCGGGCGGCAGTTCGCGCGCACGTGGCATTTCACGCTGATGGTGCTGCTGATCGGGTATTTCGCGACGCACCTCGTGCTCGTGCTCTCGACCGGGTTCTGGAACAACATGCGCTCGATGGTCACCGGCTGGTACCGGCTCGGCGCGCACGACGGAGTCGGACCGTGAGGCGCGCCGTGAACCGCCGGCTGTTCATCGCTTCATCGCTCTCCGCGCTCGGGCTCGCCGGGTGCGGATCGGTGAAGGACGCGCTGACCACCGGGCCGTTCCGCGGCGCGCTGCTCTCGACCGAGAAGCTGAACCGCGCGGTGATCGGGACGCACGGGCTCGCGCGCGAGTACCGCGAGTCGGAGATCGACCGCACCTTCCGCGTGAACGGGCTCGACACGCCGAGCGACTCGACGTACACCGGATTGGTGCACGGCGGTTTCCGCGGCTACCGGCTCGCCGTCGACGGGCTGGTCGAACGGCCGCAGAAGCTCTCGCTCGCGGAGCTGCGCGCGGCGGGCGTGCGGAGCCAGATCACGCGGCACGACTGCGTCGAAGGCTGGAGCGCGATCGGGAAATGGAACGGCGTGCGGCTCGCGACGGTGCTCGCGATGACGCAGCCGAAGCCGAGCGCGCGGTACTGCGTCTTTCACTGCTTCGACGTCGACCAGTCGGGGCAGCCGTACTACGAGTCGCTCGACCTGCACCAGGCGGCGCACCCGCAGACGATCCTCGCGCTCGACCTCAACGACAAGCCGCTCGACCCCGACCACGGCGCGCCGGTGCGCCTGAAGATTCCGACGCAGCTCGGCTACAAGAGCGCGAAGTGGGTCGCCCGCGTGGAGCTCGTCGCCGACCTCAAGCCGGTGTTCGGCGGAACGGGCGGCTACTGGGAAGACCAGGGCTACGAGTGGTACGCGGGGATCTAGACCAGTTCTGATCGCGCCGGCGGGCTCGTTCGTTCGGCGGCGCGCGGCGAGCGCAACGCGAGCCAGACGCCGGCGATGACGAGCGCCGCACCGGCCAGCTCTTTCGGGCCGAACGCCTCGCCGCCGAGCAAGGCGCCGACGGTGACCGCGATGACCGGGATGATCAGCGCGGAGAGCCCGACGACCCACGTCGGCAGCGTCTGCAGCAGGCGATGGTTGAGGTAGAACGCGATCCCGCTGCCGAGAACGCCGAGGTAGAGCACCGCGCCGACCGACGGCAACGACGCGCCGCGCGACCAGTCGGGATGCTCGAACGCCGCGCCGGCGATCGTCATCGTGATCCCGGCGATCAGCATGGCCGGCGGCAGGGTGCGAAACGGGTCGGTGTCCGCGAACTCCTTGAGCGTGACGTTCGCGTACGCGGAGACGGCCGCCGCGCCGAGCACGGCGAGCACGTAGAGCAGCGAGCCGTGCGTGTCGGCGCCGAGCGAGATCGTCGCGACGCCGGCCAGCGCGAGCGCCGCGCCCGCGACGGCTTTCACGCCGACCCGCTCGCCGAGCATCAGCGCGCCGAACGCGAACACGAAGAACGGCAGCGTCCCGAACAGCACCGCGACGAGCCCCGACGCGAGCCCGGTCTCGGCATAGTACGTCAGCGCATAGTTCCCGCCGAACAGCGTCGCCGCCAGAATGACGACGACATGCCACGGCGCAGCACCGCCGCGCCGCCCCCGCACGAACCGCCCGAGCACCCACAGAAACAGCGCCGCGACCGTGAACCGAACCCCCACCCCGGTGATCGGCGGCAGCGTCCGCAGCCCGATCTTGATGACGAGCCACGTCGTCCCCCAGATCCCGCACATCACGGCATAACCGATCGCCGTCCTAAGTCCCACGCACGATTGGGACCGGAAAACCCGGAGCGTGGTTCCAGGATCGCTCGGAAGCGGCTCTACGGGATGATTTTCAAAGCCGCGAGGACTTGGACAATCAGTGCTGCCAGCGTAGCGATGATCGTCGTCGCGACCGCATAGTCGAGATGTGCCGCTTTGAGGCTGTAGGTTCGCGCATTCGTGTCGTTTGCTCTTCGGATTGCCGCAATCGCTTTTTCGATCGTGGAGACGGGGTATCGCGGAAACGACCGTTCCATGGACTTGATCGTCGGAGCGACGTCTCTCAGCTTCGCGGTGTATGCCGAGGCTATGAATGCCAAGGGGACAAGATACAACAGCGCGATCGCGGCGCTGACGGCACTGGTGTTGAGGCGAAATGAAAACCCGATCGCCGCGACGACGCCCGTGAGAAGTGCGGCAAGCTTCGCATCGAGGTGCTTTCCTCGGTCTTCGTTCCGTACGTAGCGGTCGTGGACCAGCTCGTAGAGATAGCGATAGTCGACCGGCCAATCCTCGGCGATCGGCTCATCGGCTCGCGTATACGATTTCGGATCTAGTGCCGTAGCCAGCGGAACGGATCGTACCGGGGATCTCGCTCCGGTTCGATCATCTCCTGCCACGTCGGCGGAGGCGGAACGGGACGCGGTTCCTTCGCCCGCGGATCGACTGCCGCCGGCATCTTCGGCTCGGGTTTCTCGTCGTTCATGCTCATCTCCACTATACACGCGACGATCATGGACCGAACCGTATTACCGGATCATGTCCGAGTTTTGGCCGTTTGGGACATCTTTCGAGTCGCCGAGCGCCGATGTGAGATCGGCGATCAGATCCGCGGGATCTTCGAGGCCGATCGCGAGGCGGAGCAGGTCGTCAGGCGTCTTCGACGCCGAGCCCTCAACCGAGGCGCGGTGCTCGACGAAGCTCTCGGGGCCACCGAAGCTCGTCGCGCGGTGAAAGAGCCGTAGGCGCGCCGCGACGCTCAGAGCCGCGTCGGCTCCTCCGCGGACGCGAATCGAGAACAGGCCGCCCGTCCCGGACATCTGTCGTTGTGCCACATCGTGTCCCGCGTGCGAGGACAACTCGGGATGGAGCACTTCCGAGACGCCCGGGTGTGAGATGAGGAAGCGCGCGATCGCGAGCGCGCTTTGCTCGTGCCACTGCATGCGCTGGACGAGCGAGCCGATCCCGCGGAGCGTCAGCCAAGACGCGAACGGCGAGGGTATCGCGCCGCAGAGCTTCTGCTGCGGGCGGATGCGCTGCCAGAGGGCATCGTCGCAGGCGGTGAGGAGCGCTCCGCCCATCGCGTCGTGATTGCCGGCGATGTACTTCGTCGTCGCGTGCATTACCAGGTCGGCTCCGAGTGCGAGCGGGCGCTGGAACACCGGCGTGGGCAACGTGTTGTCGCAGAAGAGGACCGCGCCGGCGGCGTGGGCGAGTTCGGCGGCGCCGCGGATGTCGGTGATCCGCATCAGCGGGTTCGACGGCGTCTCGATGAAGACGAGCCGCGTCGACGGCCGTATAGCGGCTTCCAGCGCGTGCAGGTTCGAGCAATCCGCGTAGGTCACCGCGAGACCCCAAGGGACGAACACCTCGTCGAGCATCCGGCGGATGCTGTAGTAGGAGTCCTCCGCAGCGACGACGTGATCGCCGGGGCGGAGCGCCTGGAACACCGTCATCGCCGCCGCGCTGCCGCTCGCGAACGCGGCCGCGTCGGCGCCGCCTTCGAGCTCCGTGAGCGCGCTCTCGAGCATGCGGCGGTTCGGGTTGTCGTCGCGCGAGTACGTGTAGCCGCCGGAATACCCGCCCTCGGCGTCGCGCTCGAACGTCGTCGAGAGATAGATTGGCGGCGCGATCGAACGTTCGTCGCCGGGCGAACCCGACGCCGCGTGCACGGCGCGCGTCGCGAATCCGTCCGGCCCGCTCACATGCGGAACACGCCGAAGCGCGTCTCTTTCGGGCAGGCGTAGCGCGCGGCGCACAGGCCGAGCGCGAGGACGCGGCGCGTGTCGAGCGGGTCGATGATGCCGTCGTCCCAGATGCGGGCCGTCGAATAGTACGGGCTCCCTTCGTGCTCGTACTTGTCGAGGATCGGCTGCTTGAACGCGTCCTGCTCCTCGGCGGAGAGCGCGGGCTTGCGCTTCTCGGCGTCGGCGTTCATCCGCACCGTCAGCAGCGTCGAGGCCGCCTGCGCGCCGCCCATCACGCTGATCCGCGCGTTCGGCCACATCCACAGCATTCGCGGCGAGTACGCGCGGCCCGACATCCCGTAGTTCCCCGCGCCGAAGCTGCCGCCGATCACGACGGTGAACTTCGGCACCTCGGCGCAGGCGACGGCGGTGACCAGCTTCGCGCCGTCCTTGGCGATCCCGCGGTTCTCGTACTCCTTGCCGATCATGAACCCGGTGATGTTCTGCAGGAACACCAGCGGGATGCCGCGCGCGCAGCACAGCTCGATGAAGTGAGCGCCCTTCAGCGCCGACTCGCTGAAGAGGATCCCGTTGTTGGCGAGGATCCCGACCGGGTGTCCCTCGACGTGCGCGAACCCGCAGACCAGCGTCGTCCCGTAGCGCGCCTTGAACTCCGCGAAGTCCGAGCCGTCGACGATCCGCGCGATCACCTCGCGCACGTCGTACGACTGCCGCGGATCGCTCGGCACGATCCCGTACAGCTCGTGCGGGTCGCGCGCCGGCGGTCGCGGCTCGCGCACCGGCCAGGGGTCGTACGGCCGCCGCTCGAGATGCGCCACGATCTGGCGCGCGATCCCGAGCGCGTGCTCGTCGTCGACCGCGTAGTGG
>DATHLL010000473.1:0-3224 GCA_035488195.1 Candidatus Elarobacter sp.
CTGACGTGGTGGACGGCGCACTATCCGCAAGAGACGGCGGAACGCGTGCGCGCGGCGTTCAAAGCGAAGTATCCCGGCGTCGACGTGCAAATCTTGCGCCAGACCGCGCAAGTGATCTTCCAGCGCCTGACGCAGGATCTCAAAGCGAACAATCACGAGGTCGACGTCTTCGCTTCCACGGATGAAGCGCACTACGCCACGCTCAAGAAGCAGAACGCGCTCGCGGAGTTCGTCCCGGCCGATCGCAACATGATTCCGACGGAATTCCGCGTCCTCGATCCCGAAGGTTACTATCAGCTCGGGTGTCTGGCGCTCGTCGTCGTCAACTTCAATCCCACGAAGCTGCAGCCGGCGAAGCGCTGGCCGCAACTCGCCGATCCGCGTTTCAAGGGCCAGATCACGCTCGGGCATCCCGCCTTCAGCGGCTACGTCGGGAACTGGGTCGTCGCGATGACCGACAAGTACGGCTGGGACAACTACTTCAAGCCGTTCGCGAAGAACAACCCGAAGATCGGGCGCTCGGTCTTCGACGCGACGACCGACATCGTCTCGGGCGAGCGCGTGGTCGGGCCCGGCGCCGACAGCCTCGCGCTCGAGCGCAAGGCCGGCGGGAACGCGATCAACATCGCGCTCCCCGAGGACGACACGATCCTGGTCACCGCGCCGGTCACCGTGATGAAGGAAGCGCCGCACCCGAGCGCCGCGCGGCTGTTCATGAACTACTACTACTCGAAAGAGTACTCGGTCACGGCGGCCTCGACGTACAACCTCCCGCTGCGGCTCGACGTTCCGCCGCCGACCGGCGTGCGAATCGACCGGATGCGGTATTACCACGTCAAGATCGACCGGCTGCTGACCGGGATCCCCGAGGCGATCGCCAAGTGGCGCGAGACCTTCAACGTCTGATGGTTCTCCCTCGGTGAGCACCACGGCCGCGGCGCCGCCGCGCCGAGTCGAGCGGGCCGGATCGTTCGATCCCGGCCCGGTCTTCTTCATCGGCGCGGTCGTCGTGCTGGCGATCCTGGTCATCGTCCCGATCGGCTGGCTGCTGTGGATCAGCGTTCAGAAGCCCGACACCGGCGGCGTGACGTTCCACAACTACGTCGAGGCGTTCACGAACTCGATCTACCTGCGGCCGATCGTGAACTCGCTGATCCTGGCGGTCTCGGTCGCGGCGCTCGCGGCGCTGATCGGGACGCCGCTCGCGTGGCTGATCGCCCGCACCGACATGCCCGGGCGCAGGCTGCTGCGCGCGCTGATCACGGCGGCGTTCGTCACGCCCTCGTTCCTCGGCGCCGAGGCGTGGATTCTGCTCGCCGCGCCGAACAGCGGCTGGATCAACCGCGCGATCGTCTCGTTCACGCACGCCTCGCACGGCCCGCTGAACATCTTCTCGCTCGGCGGCGCGATCTTCGTGATGGCGCTGTACAACGTGCCGTACACGTTCACGTTCGTCGCCGGCGGCCTCGAGCTGCTCCCGGTCGAGCTCGAGGACGCCTCCTCGACGCTCGGCGCCTCGGCGTGGCGGACGATGCGCTCGGTGACGCTCCCGCTGGTGATGCCGGCGATCATCGCGGGGTTCATCATGTCGTTCCTCGAGGCGATCGCCGAGTTCGGCACGCCGGCGTTCATTCTCATCCCGGCGCGCGCGCAGGTCGTCACGACGCAGCTCTACCTGTTCTTCCAGTTCCCGGTCCGCACCGAGCTCGCCGCCGCCTACGCGATGCCGCTGCTCGCGGTGACGCTGCTCCTGCTGATGGTGCAACGCCGCATCCTCGGGCGGCGGAAGTTCACCATGGTCGGCGGAAAGGGCGGGCGGCGGCGGCTGGTGGCGCTCGGCGCGTGGCGCTGGCCGCTGCTCGGCATCGCGCTGCTGCTCCCGCTGTTCTCCGTGCTGCTGCCGTATCTCGCGCTGCTCGCGACCTCGCTCTCGCGGATCTGGAGCGACGGCCCGGTGCCGGGGAACCTGACGCTGTACTGGTACCACTGGGCGATCATCGACAACGAGGAGACGCGCAAGGCGATCTGGCACAGCCTCGCCTACGGCGCGGCGGCGGCGACGGTCGCGACGGTGATCGCGCTGCTGATCGCGTACACCGCGAACCGCCGGCTCTTCCCCGGCGCGCAGGCGCTCGGCGTGATCTGCATGGCGCCGTTCGTGGTGCCCGGGATCGTGCTCGCGATCGGGATCTACGCCGCCTACTCGCACCCGCCGCTGCTGCTGTACGGGACCGCGGCGATCCTGATCATCGCGTTCACCACGCGCTTCCTGCCGATCGCGTACTCCAACCTCAACACGATGGTCGCCGCGATCAACACCGATTTGGAGAACGCCGCGCGAACGCTCGGCGCGACCCGGATCCGCGCGCTGCGGACGATCACCGCGCCGCTGCTGCGGCGCGGGCTGCTGGCGAGCTGGCTGCTGGTCTTCATCCCGGCGATCCGCGAGCTGAGCAGCGCGATCTTCCTCTTCACGCCGCGCACCGCGACGATGACGACGCAGATCTTCGACTTCAGCGACGCTGGGAACTACGAGGGCGTCTCGACGCTCGCGATCCTGATCCTGGCGATCACGCTGGTGATCGTCTCGGTCGCGTACCGCTTCCTCGGCAAAGACTTCATGGAGACCTCGAGTTCCTGATGGCACGGATCGACATCGCCGGACTGACCAAGTCCTACGCCGGGCGCAACGCCGCGCGCGCGGTCGACGGGATCGACCTCGCGATCGCCGACGGCGAGGTGATGGCGCTGGTCGGCCCGTCCGGCTGCGGGAAGACGACGACGCTGCAGCTCCTCGCGGGGTTCCTCAAACCCGACGCCGGGACGATCACAGTCGGCGACCGCGTCGTCTCGTCGGCGAAGGGCGTCGTCCCGCCGGAGAAGCGGCACATGTCGCTGATCTTCCAGAGCTACGCGGTGTGGCCACACATGACGGTGTTCGAGAACGTCGCGTACGGTTTGCGGGTGCAGAAGTTCTCGCGTTCGGAGGTCGAGGACCGCGTTCGGCGCGTGCTCCAAAGCGTGCGGCTCACGGACCTCGCGCAGCGGTATCCGTCGGAGCTTTCGGGCGGACAGCAGCAACGCGTCGCGCTCGCGCGTGCGGTCGTGGTCGAGCCCGAGACGCTGCTGCTCGACGAGCCGCTCTCGAACCTCGACGCGAACCTGCGCGAGGAGATGCGCTTCGAGATCCGCCGCATCCACGACGCGACCGGGATCACGATGGT
>DATHLL010000474.1:0-9350 GCA_035488195.1 Candidatus Elarobacter sp.
GCGCGTCCGGCGCGTCCGCGAACACGTTCGGCCCGCCGGCGAAACCGTAGAACGACACGCGCGGGCCGAACGCCGCCGGCACGCGCAGCTCGACGACGCCGTTCGTCAGGCGAAGCGCGTCAGGCGACGGCGGTGCGGTCACGCTCCCACCACGCCGGCTCGGGCGGCGCGCTCGGAACCCGTCCCGCGGCGAGCTCCGCGACGACGTGCGCGACCAGCGTCGGCTGCGGGCGCCCGTGCGGCCCGGCGCACGTGTAGACGCCGTCCTCGCAGATCTGCTCGTCGCGGCGCAGCAGCGAGACCCAGTCGACCATCCCGAACGCGGCCCACGCACCGAATGCGACGACCGGCACGCCCTCGGCGCGCACCTCAGCGGCGTCGGCGAAGCGCTGCAGCATCCAGCGCGCGCGCTCGCGCTCGTTGCCGAGCACGTGCACCTCGGAGAGCGCGAACGGCAGGCGCAGCCGCTCGTGCGCGGCGCGCAGCAGCGGCCGCATGTCCATCCGCTCCGGCGCGAGGTCGACGACGCCGAGGTTGCGGTGGCCGCCCTCGCCGTCGCTCTCGAGCCACCGCTCCGAGTTCGGGTAGTAGTTCCACCCCATCACGTCGGGCGGCTGCGGCGCGCGCGCGAGCGTCTCCAGCTCGGCGGCCGGGATCCCGCACTCGCCGACGAGATACGGGTGCAAGGGATGGCCGTCGACGACGCGGCCCTGCAGCAGCTCGCACGAGAGATACATGCGGTGCCGCTTGTGGGCGACGTACTCTTCGACGCCGGCGTCGGCGGCGGTGAAGCTCTGCAGATCTTCGGTCAGCAGGAAGCTCGCGCCGGGGACGATCTGGCGGATCCGCTCCTGCGCGAGCGCGATCGCACGCGCCTCGTTCACGATCGCGCGCCCGAAGGCGGCGTGGTCGAAGAACCGGTTCGGATACCACGCCGCGTACAGCGTCGAGAAGCGCGCGGTCGTGAGCGGCTCGTTGATCGGCGTCCAGCGCTTCACCCACGGGAACCGCCGCGCCGTCGCCTCGGCGTACGCCGCGAACAGCTCGGGGAAGCGCGGGTCGACCAGGCTCGTGTAGAACGGCCCGCTGCCGTGGTGGAGCAGCGTGACGATCGGCTCGACGCCGCGGTCGGCGAGCGCGCGCAGCCGCCGCTCCGGCCAGCGGTAGTCGCGCACGTCGGGGTCGTGCGGCGCGACCTTCTCCCACAGCACCGGATAGCGCGTCGCGCGCACGCCGAGCCGCGCGATCAGCTCGACGTCGCTCTCGCGCACCTCGTGCCCGGTGTCGCGGAGCTGATCGCGCGTGCGCAGCGCGTCGATCCGCGCCACGGTCGGCTCGGGAGAGGCCCAGACCTCCACGGCTACGAGGCGACCGCCGCGGTCCGCGCGAGCTCCTCGAACGTGACGAGGGCCGACGCGACGACCTGGTCCATGTTGAAGTACTTGTACTCCGCGAGCCGCCCGACGAACGTCACGTGCCGCTGCGCCGCGGCGAGCGTCGCGTACTTGCGGTACAGCTCGCGGTTGTCCGGCCGCGGGATCGGGTAGTACGGATCGCCGTCGCCGCTCGGGTACTCGCGGCTCAGGATCGTCTTCGCGTGCTGCTGCCCGGTCAGGTGCTTGTACTCGGTCGTGCGCGTGTACGGCACCGCGAACTCGGGCTCGTTCACGCAGCCGACCGGCTGCACCCAGGCGACGTCGCGCGTCTCGAACTCGAACCGCAGCGAGCGGTACGGCAGCTTTCCGAACTTGTACTCGAAGTACTCGTCGATCGGCCCGGTGTAGATCACGTGGCTGAAGCGCGCGCGGTCGAGGATCCAGGCGAAGTCGCAGCCGGTCACCACCTCGATCCGCGGGTGGGCCAGCATCTTCGTCACCATCGCGGTGAAGCCGTCCTTCGGCATCGCCTGGAACGCGTCGGCGAAGTAGCGGTCGTCGTCGTTGGTGCGCGTCGGGATCCGCCCGCAGACCGTCGCGTCGAGGTCGCGCGGCTCGAGCCCCCACTGCTTGCGGGTGTAGCCGCGGAAGAACTTCTCGTACAGCTCGCGCCCGACGCGCGAGAGGATCATCTGCTCGGAGTTCTCGATCCGCGGCAGCGCCTCGGCGCGCGCGGCGAGGAACCGCTCGACGCCGTCCGCGTCGAGGTCCAGGTCGTAGAGGCGGTTGATCGTCGTGCGGTTGATCGGGATCGGGACGAGCTGTCCGTCGACCCGCGCGAGCACGCGGTGCTCGTAGGGGATCCACTCGGTGAACGCGCTCAGGTACTCGACGACGTGCTGGGCATTGGTGTGGAAGATGTGCGGGCCGTACTGGTGGTAGCGAAGCCCGTCCTCGTTGAGAGGATCGTGCGTGTTGCCGCCGACGTGCGGCCGCTTGTCGATCACCAGGACGGTCGCGCCGAGCTGGCTCGCGAGACGTTCGGCGATGGTGCTGCCGGCGAGTCCGGCGCCCACTACGAGATAGTCGTACACCTATGCATTCATTCCACCCGCTTGCACGCGCAGCGGGACGACGAGGAGTTGGGTACAGCGCCTTTACCCCCGGCACTTCCGTCACTATGCCAGCTTGCTTACCAAGAGGAGGTCCTTCCATTCCGTACCCGTCCGTCGAAGTCGTCGTCGTCGGCCTGCAACTGCGCTGGCGCGGCGTGTGGCAGCGGCCGAACCACCTGCTCTCGCGCATCGCGCGCGACGTCCCCGTGATCGTGCTCGAGGAGCCGCTCGTCGAAGACGATGACGCGCGCGACGAGGACGCGATCGCCCGCTACGAAGGCGGCGTGACGGTCGTGACTCCGCACCGTACGTCGAGGCCCGCCGACGCACTCGACGAGCGCGCGCTCGAAACCGTCCGTACGCTGGCGGACGGACGCCGTGCGCTCGTCTGGCTCTACACCCCGATGATGCTCGCGCTCGCCGACGCGTTCCCCGGCGCGCCGCTGGTGTACGACAAGATGGACGAGCTCGCGAAATTCGCGAACGCCGATCCGCGCATCGCGCCGCGCGAGGAGGCGCTGCTCGCGCGCGCCGATCTCGTCTTCAGCGGCGGCCGCTCGCTGTTCCGCAGCGTCGAGGGGCGCGCGCGGAACGCGCGCTGCTACGCGAGCGGCGTCGACGTCGAGCACTTCGAGCGGGCGCGCGCGACGGAGGTCCACCCCGAGCTCGCGCCGTACGGCGGCGGGCCGGTGTTCGGCTACGTCGGCGTGATCGACGAGCGGATCGACCTCGAGCTCGTCGCCGCGCTCGCCGAGGCGTATCCGGATGCGACGGTCGCGATGGTCGGCCCGCGCGCGAAGATCTCCGACGCCGCGCTGCCGCGGCGGGCGAACATCGCCTATCTCGGGAAGCGCGAGTACGACGAGCTTCCGGCGCTGCTCGCGGGCTTCGACGTCGCGCTGATGCCGTTCGCGCTCAACGAGCACACCGAGAACATCTCGCCGACCAAGACGCTGGAGTATCTTGCCGCCGGGCTGCCGGTCGTCAGCACGGCCGTCCCCGACGTGGTCGCCGACCACGCCGACGTCGTGCACGTCGCGCGCGACCGCGCGCACTTCGTCGAGCTGGTCGCGCAGGCGCGGCGCGAGGACGAGCCGCGCGCGCTGCTCGCCGCGCGCAAGACGCGGGCCGCGACGTGGGACGCGATCGCGGCGTCGATGCGCCGCGATCTCGAGGAGACGGGGATCCGCTACGCGGCGGCGAGCCCCGCGCGCAACAGCTCCGCGGCCTTGGCGTAGCAGGCGCACGAGACGGCGGCGAGCCGCGGGCCGTCGACGACGCGCACGCGCGCGTAGCCGTGCGCGACCAGGCCCTCGTCGACGAAGCGCCCGAGCACCGTCACCACGCTCGCGCGGCGGACGCCGAGCATCATGGCGACGACGTCCTGGGTGATCTGGATCTCCTCGCCGACGCGGTCGCGCGTCGTGAGCAGCCACTTCGCGAGCCGCTGCTCGATCGTGTGGCGGGCGTTGCACGCGACCCACTGGCCGCGGATCGCCTGCACCGCGGCGACGTAGCGCCGCGCGGCGTCGCGCAGCCCCGGATCGCGCTCGAGCGCCTCGACGAAGAGCTGCGCGTCGAGCCGCGCGAACCGCCCCGGTGACTGCACGATCCAACTGTCCGGCGTGCGGCGCGAGCCGACGATCAGCTCGACGCCGAGGAACCCTTCGGAGCCCGCCGCGTCGACCTCGACGTTCGCGTCGCCCTCGAGCGGCCGCAGCGTCGAGACGATCCCGGAGAGCGGAAACCACACCGCTTCGATCGGGCTGTTCGCCGCCTGCAGGACGTCGCCGATCGCGCCGCCGTGGGTGCTCATGCGCGTCTCGAACAGCGCGCGGGTGGCCGGCCCGAGCGCGCTCAGGAAACGATTCTTGTCCACGGTGCCGGCGAGCATGGCGAAAAACGTCATACCCGTACATTTTGCAAGGCTACCAAGGCCCGTAGGCCGTTCGGCCTAGTTTCTCCGAGCCGAAGCGGGGGCACGGCGAACTAGGCAATGGCCGCCGTCCGCTATCTCTACCTGTTGCACGTCCGCGACGTGCGCTGCGGATACTGCGGCGACACCGTCCTGCACGCCACCTCGGCACAGCCCCAGCTCCGCGTCGCGGTCGGCGCGCACGAGCGCCCGATCCGGCTCCCCGCGCTCGAAGCGCTCCCCGCGCCGGTGCTGATGTCGGTCCGCTGCGCCGCGTGCGGGCGCGACGCGTTCTACGCCGTTCCGTCGGACGCCGTCCCGCTGCTCTCCGAGCACGCGCCCGAAGCCCGCACCGCCTCAGCCCGCTACGTGCTAGCCGGCGCTTAGCGCCACGGTCAGCCGCACGGTGGTGCGCATCTGGTGCGTGCGGATCTCGACGCCGTCCGTCAGCGCGCGCATCAGGGGCAGCCCGCGCCCGCGCTCCTCGCGCCGCTGCGAGGGGGTCGGCTTCCATTTGCCGTCGTCCTCGACGGTGACCGTCAGCACGCCGTCGTGGGGCTCGGCGCTCACGCGCACGAGCCCGGGCGGACCGGGATACGCGTGCTCGACCGCGTTCGCGACCGCTTCGCCGGTCGCGGTCAGCAGCGCGAAGCGCTGGTCCCCGTCGAGGCCGAGCCGTTCGGCGAACCGCTCGAGGCTGCGCCGCACCAGCGGCACCGCCATCGGCAGCGCGGTGAAGGTGAACGCGAACGTGCGCGCACGCCGGTCCGCCGCGGCGACGGTGAGCGCCGCGGCGTCGTCGGTGTTCTCCGCCGTCGCGAAGATGCGGTTCAGCAGCGCGCGCGCCGGCTCGGCGTCGCGGCTCGCGACCCCGGCGCGCACCGCCTGGAGAAGACGGCGTTCGCCTTCGATCACGTCGCGCCCGTACTCGATCAGACCGTCGGTGTAGACGGCGAAGAGCGCGCCCGGCGCGATCGTGAACGTCCAGTCGCTCGCGTCGATCGCGTCGACGATCCCGAGCGGGACGCCGTCCTTCGGCAGCACCTGCACGGTCCCGCCCGGGAGCGCGAGGACCGGCGCCGGATGTCCCGCCGACGCGTACGTCACCGTCGCGTCGCGCGGGTCGACGATCCCGAACGTCGCGGTGACCATCACCGGGTTCGCGCGCATGTTCACGATCGTGTTCGCGCGCTCGAGGACGAGCGAGGGTGAGTTGGGGTTGAGCGCGGCGGCGCGGAATGCTTGCCGCACCTCGCCCATCACGATCGCCGCGCGCAGCCCGTGGCCGGCGACGTCGCCGACGGAGAACGCGATCCGGCCGTCGGGGAGGCGGAACGCGTCGTACCAGTCGCCGCCGACGATCGCCTCTTCGGCGCCCGGGAGATACGCGGCGTCGAACGCGAGCCGCTCGTCGAGCGGGAGCCGCTCGGGGAGCAGCGCGCGCTGCAGGGTGTCGGCGACGTGGTGCTCGCGCGCGTAGACTTGCGCCGCGTCGACCGCGACGGCGACGCGCAGCGCGATCTCTTCCCACAGATCGACGCCTTCGTCGAAGCCGTCGGAGACGGCCGGCTCGGCGATCCGCATCACGCCGAGCCGCTTCCCGCGCGCGATCAGCGGGAAGGTCTCGCAATCGCCGCCGAGCCGGCCGGTCCGCGCGAGCGTCGTGCGGATCTCGCCCTCCTCGACGTCGACGGAGAACCCGGCCGCGAAGTCCGGCACGATGAGCCGGCCGACCGCGGCGAGCGTCTGCGCGTACTCGAACGACGCGGCGAGCTCGCGGCTCGCCGAGACCAGCAGCCGCAGCGCCGCCGCGACGCCGCGTTCCTCGCCGGCGTTCACCGGCGCTTCACCGGCAAGTTCACCCGCACGTGGTTCCCGCGCACGGGGAGACGGTCGGCGCGCAGCCCGCTGCCGAGGACGGAGATGATGAAGAGTCCGCGCCCGCGTTCGCTCATGACGTCGTCGGGGAGCGTCGAGCGCAGGTCGAAGCCGCCGCCGCGGTCGAGGACGTGCAGCACCGCCGCTTCCTCGTTCCACTCGAGGTCGATCTCGATCGGCCCGGGCGCGTAGCGCACGACGTTCCCGACCAGCTCGCCGAAGATCACTTCGGCCGCGCCGAGATCGGAGTCGTCGCTGGCCTCGCGCGCGAGCGCGGCGACGAACGACGAGCGCGCGCTGTGCGCGGCGAGCGCGTCGTCGGAGTCGAACGTCCAGTGCCGCTCGCGCCCGAGCGCGAGCGTGAGGATCGCGACGTCGTCCAGCGCGCCGCCGGGGATGACGAGGTCGCGGATCAACGTCGCCGGCGAGCGGGTGTGGAGGACCGCATCGTGCGCGAGTGCGGCGCGCAGACGCGCCTCGCCTTCGATGACGTCGCGCGTCGACTCGATCAGCCCGTCGGTGTAGAGGACGATCAGCGATCCGGCCGGGATCCCGAGCAGGTGGCGCGTCCGCCGCTCGGCGACGCCCGGCGCGCCGAGCGGGAGCCCGGCGGCGTGCAGCTCCAGCAGCGTCCCGTCCGGGCGCCGGACCAGCGCGGGCGGGTGTCCCGCCGAGGCGTAGGCCAGCGCCCACGAACGCGGATCGACCAGCGCGACGAACGCGGTCACCAGCCGGTCGGGATACTCGAGCTGGAGCGCCGCTTCGGCGGCGGACAAGATCTCGCTCGGCGCGAGCCCTTGCAGCGCGGCGACGCGGATCGCCTGGCGCACCGTCGCCATCAGCACCGCCGCCTCGAGCCCTTTCCCGGCGACGTCGCCGACGGTGACGGCGAGCCGCCCGTCGGGGAGCGGGAACGCGTCGTACCAGTCGCCGCCCACGCTGAGCTCGTCGGAGGCCGCGGTGTAGACCGCGTCGAGCGCGAGCCCGTCGGTGCGCGGCAGCGCTTTCGGCAGCGCGGCGCGCTGGAACGAGTCGGCGACGCGGCGCTGCATCCGGTACTGGCGCACGTTCTCGGTCGTCAGCGCGACGCGCTTGGCGAGGATCTCGGCGATGCGCAGATCGCCCTCGTCGTACGGCGGCGCCTGGCGCCCGCGGATCAGCACCAGCGCGCCCGCGCGCTCGTCGCGGATCACGAGCGGCGCGACGGCGGCGCTGGCCAGATCGAGCTGCGCCGCGAGACCGAAGTGGCGCTCGTCGTAGGTCGACGCGCGCAGCGTCCGCTCGCCGATGCGCGGGATCACCGCGCTGCGCCCTTCCTCGATCAACCGTGCGATCGGGTCGGCGGCGCGCACCGGATAGCGGCGCGCCGTGTCGGCCGCGCGCGCGAGCCGTTCCGGATCGGCGTGCGCGAGCGCGGCGATCCGCACCTCGCCCGACGGAGCGCGCAGGTACACGGCGCACCAGTCGGCGATCGTCCGCGAGGCGAGCTGCGCGACCTCTTGGAACATCCGCTGCTCGTCGACGGCGCGCGCGAGCACGTCGCTGACGTCAGCGAGCAGCGTCAGCGACGTGCGCGCGCGGACGCGCTCGTCGACGTCGATCGCGGTCGCGACCCAGCCGGCGAGCTTGCCGTCGTCCTCGAACGCCGGCGCGGCGCGAATGTGAAACCAGCGGAACGTGCCGTCGGCCGCGCGGCGGATCCGCGCGTAGACCTCGAACGGCTCGCGCGCCGCCTGCGCCTCGCGCCAGCCCCGGTTCAGCTCCGGGCGGTCGTCCGGATGCAACACCTCGGCGCGCCGCTCGCCCGCACTCTCGGCAAGCGTCAGCCCGGTGTACGCGCACCAGCGCTCGTTCACGAAGTCGAGGCGTCCGTCGCGGTCGAGCGTCCAGACGAGCTGCGGCATCGCCTCGGCGAGGCGGCGGTATCGGTCTTCGCTTGCCGCGAGCGCGTGGCGGAGCTCCGCCCGCGTCTCGTCTTCGGAAGTCATTGTCCGCTCATGTACCTTCCCGGTCGCGTCGCGCGCGCATCGTGCCGATCAGAAACGAGAGTACCCCCTTGCTCGACCGGTGACGGAACGCGACACGGACTCGTACACTATGGTGATGCCCGCCCGGTTTCGTGCGGGGCGCCGACGGGTAGCTTGCTCGTCGAAGAGGTTTGCGCCGCCGGCTCTTTCGCAAGGGCCGGCGGTGTTCGGCCGTTCCGTACTCATCCATACGTTCTGACCCAAGGAGATCGCGAATGCCGCCTGCCGCCGTCGCCGGGAAACCGAAGACCAACGGAAAGCGCACCGCAACGAACGGAGCCCCGGCCGAGCGCAACGGAGCGCCCGCCGCACGCAGCACCGCCGCGTCCGACAGCGCGAAACGCCAGCTTCTGAACGCGCTGCGCGCCGTCGCGCGCGGCGACTTCACGGTGAAGCTGCCGATCAACTGGGACGGGATCGACGGCGACATCGCCGAGGCGTTCAACGAGGTCGTCGGCTGGAACGGCCGCGTCCTGCGGGAGATCGAGCGCACCTCGAACGTCGTCGGGATCGAGGGCCGGCTCGGTCAGCGCTCCGAGCTTCAGGCTCCCGGCAGCTACGGCGAGAAGCTGGTCGCGGTCAACCGGCTGATCGACGACCTCACGCATCCGATCGCGGAGACGAGCCGTGTGCTCGGCGCGGTCGCGCGCGGCGACCTTTCGCAGCAGATGTCGCTCGAGGTCGACGGGCGCCCGCTCAAGGGCGAGTTCCTGCGCAGCGCGCGCACGATCAACGCGATGGTCGATCAGCTCAACGCGTTCGCCGGCGAGGTGACGCGCGTCGCGCGCGAGGTCGGCAGCGAAGGGATCCTCGGCGGGCAGGCGCACGTGCGCGGCGTCGCCGGGACGTGGAAGGACCTCACCGACTCGGTGAACCTGATGGCCGGTAACCTCACCAGCCAGGTCCGCAACATCGCCGAGGTGACGACCGCCGTCGCGAACGGCAACCTCTCGAAGAAGATCACCGTCGAAGCGCGCGGCGAGATCCTGCAGCTCAAGGAGACCATCAACACGATGGTCGACCAGCTCAACACCTTCGC
>DATHLL010000475.1:0-3628 GCA_035488195.1 Candidatus Elarobacter sp.
CAGCGCCTTCCCCCACGTCGCGTCGTCGCCGGCGTGGTGGATCTCGTCGAGCAGCACCGCGACGCCGGCGCCGCCGCCGTGCACGCTCTCGTCGCGGCAGAGATGCCGGTAGAGCGTGGGTGCCGCGCAGACTTGCTGGTAAGTGACGACCGCGCCGTGCACGTCGCGCGCCAGCCGCCGCTGCGCGTTCGAAAACTTGTGGTCGAGCACGATCCCGGCGCCCATCATCGCGCGCGCGACCTGCGCCTTCAGGTGCTCGCGCGGGACGACGACCACCACCCGTGCGGCGCCGCCGTCGCGCAGCAGCGCGTGGGCGACCCGGGTCGCGAAGCGGGTCTTCCCGGCGCCCGGGGTGGCGACGATCAGCGCATCGCTCGGCCGATCCGCTGCCCATCCCTCGAACGCCGCGCGCTGCCACGCTCGCAACGGCAGCCTCCATCCTGGAAGACGCGGTCCCGCCACAGGGTACCCTCGGTTCTCACCCCGCCGCGGCGGTTCTTCCGAGGACTATCACCGGCGGACGACGACGCATTCGGTCGTGGGAGACATGGAAGGGGATTCTTTGCGGTACAGAGTATCAGACCGGCAACCCTCACCATCGGAGTCACCCGTGGACGTCTCCCGCGCCATCGCCGATCTCGACGAAGTCCGCTCCCGCCTCGCCTCCGTCCAGCGCTTCCGCGGCCTCTCCGGCCCCGCCGCCCTCGCCAGCGGGCTGGGGGCGCTGGGGACCGGGGCGGTCCAGCTCGCCGTCGTCCCGCACCCGGCCGGCGCCGAGGACGCGAGCCGCTACGTCGCGCTGTGGATCGCCTGCCTCGCCTTCGCGCTCGCCGTGAACTACGGCGCGGTCGCGGTCTGGCTCGCCCGCAACTGGTCCTCGCGGACCCGCACCGAACTGCGGACGGCGGCGTTCGCGATCCTGCCCTCGATCACGGCCGGCGGCGTGCTGACCGCGGCGCTGCTTGCGCGCGGCGAGATCGGGATGCTGCCCGGGACCTGGGCGCTCTGCTACGGGCTCGGGCTGATCGCGGCGCGGGCGATGCTGCCGCGCGGGATGATCGCGATCGCGCTCGGGTTCGCCGCGGTCGGCTCGGCGCTGCTCTTCGCCGCCGGCGCGAACGCGCTCGCGTGGTGGGTGATGCCGCTGACGTTCGGCGCCGGCCAGATCGGGATCGCGACGCTGCTGCTGCGCGACGAAGCGCAGCACGCCGCCGGCGAGGTGCGCGCATGAACGCCGGAAACGAGGCGCCGTTCGCCTTCCCCGGGCTCGAGCGGATCTTTCACGAGCGCGGCCGGCTCGCCGTCTGCGCGTGTCTGGTCGCGAACCCCGACGGGATGCGGTTCACCGATCTGCAGGACGCCTGCGGCCTGACCGACGGCAACTTGAACCGCCACCTGCACGCGCTGGCCGAGGTCGGCGTGGTGACGAGCGAACGGGTGCGCGGACACGGGCGCCCGACGACGATCGTGCGGATCACGCCGGAAGGCCGCACGCGTTTTCTCGCCTACGTCGACGAGCTCGAGTCGGTCGTGCGCGGCGTGCAGCAGCGCGCCGAGGCGCCGCAGTCCTCGCGTCTGGCGGCGCAATCGTGATCGAGCGCGCACCGGTCGCGACCGGGATACCGCATCACGTCGCGATCATCATGGACGGCAACCGCCGCTGGGCGCGGGCGAACGGCATGCCCGCGATCGAAGGCCACCGCCGCGGGATGCAGGCGCTCGAGCGCACCGTCGACGCGGCGCTGCGCGCGGGGATCCGCATGCTGACCGTCTACGCGTTCAGCGAGGAGAACTGGAGCCGCGAGCGCGGCGAGGTGTTCGGGCTGTTCGGGCTCGCCGAGTCGTTCGCGCGCGAGAAGGGCGCGGCGCTCGCCGCGCGCGGCGTGCGCGTTCGCGTGATCGGCCGCCGCGACCGACTGCCGCGCGGCGTGACCGAGGCGTTCCGCGTGCTCGAAGAGCGGACGGCGACGGGGAGCGCGATGGTGCTCACGATCGCCGTCGACTACGGCGCGCGCACCGAGCTGCGCGACGCGTGCCGGGCGCTCGCGCGCGAGGTCGCCGCGGGGCGCATCGCGCCGGAAGAGATCGACGAGGACGCGATCGCCGCGAAGCTGTGGACCGCGGGCTTCCCCGACCCGGATCTCGTCGTGCGGACCGGCGGCGAGCTGCGGCTCTCGAACTTCCTGCTCTACCAGTGTGCGTACGCGGAGCTGTGGTCGACGACCGACCCGTGGCCCGACTTCGACGCCGGCGCGCTCGGCCGCGCGATCGACGCCTACGCGACGCGCGAGAGGCGGTTCGGCCGCTAGCCGGCGAGATCGGCGAGCGCGATGCCGGGCTCACGGGTCCTCGCGGAGATCGAACGGCTCGATCCCGCGCGCGACTTCGAGCGCATCTCGTTCCTGAGCACGAACCACGACTTTCCGTGGGACGTCGAGCAGTCGCTCGACCTCGCGTTCTTCAAGACGTACGCGACGCCGTCGGTCAGCGGGCTGCTCGACCGCACGCGCGAGTTCCGCGACCGCGGCCAGAAACGCTACGACGACACGCGGCTGATCCTGGCGGAGTTTCTCGACCACGGGATCGACAGCGAGCGCGGGCGGACGGCGCAGCGGCTGATGAACCGGATGCACCACCGCTTCGAGATCGCGAACGAGGACTATCTCTACGTCCTCTCGGCGTTCATCCTCGAGCCGATGCGCTGGAACGCGCGCTTCGGCTGGCGGCCGTACGTCGAGAACGAGAAGCAGGCGCACTTCCACTTCTGGTGCGCGATCGGGCGGCGCATGCCGATCCGCGACCTGCCGCCGACGCTCGAGGCGATGGAGCGCTTCAACGCCGCCTACGAGCGCGAGCGCTTCCGCTACGCCGACAGCAACCGCCGCGTCGCCGACGACACCATGCGCGTCTTCCTGTCCTGGTATCCGCCGCCGCTGCGGCCGCTCGCGCATCTCGCGGTGCGCGCGCTGCTCGACGACGCGGTGCTCGATGCGTTCGCCTACCCGCACCCGCCGCGGTGGTTCCGCGCGTGCGTGTTCGCGGCGCTGCGTCTGCGCGCGGCGCTGGTGCACTTCGGCCCGCGCCGCCGCACGCCGCACCTCAACACCGAAGACCGCCTACGAACCTACCCGAACGGCTACCGCACCGACGAGCTCGGCGTCGAGCTCCCCGACGCGGCGTTTACGACGTCAGGGCGCGGAAGCGCGGATCGTCCTTGAGCGGCGCGAGGCGCGGGTCGAGCGCGTTCATCTTGCGCGAGATCCGCTCGTGCGGGTCCTCGAGCGAGATCTTCATCCACGCGAGCGCGTCCTCGCGGCGGCCGAGCGCGAGGCACAGCGCGGCGGCGGTCGCCGCGTCGACGTGCACGCCTTTGCGCGGCCGCAGGTCCGGCAGCGCGCGCGGCGCGCGGCCGAGCCGCACGTCGACCAGCGCCGCGGTCGTCGCGACGTACTCGCGCTTCTCCGCCGGGAACTTCGTCGCCGCGAGGACCCGCTGCGCCTCGTCGCCCCGCCCGAGCTCGGCGTCGGTCAGCGCGAGCATCACCGGCGCGTCCTTGAACGCGGCGTCGAGATCCATGACCTGGCGGAACGCCGCGCGCGCTTCGTCGTACCGGCGCGCGTAGTAGAGC
>DATHLL010000476.1:0-3428 GCA_035488195.1 Candidatus Elarobacter sp.
GATCGTCGACGTGCTGCATCCGGAGACGCGCGCGCCGCAGGCGCAGCAGACGAACCCGTTCGCGGCGTCGCTCGGCTCGATCTTCGGGAACGCGTTCAACCAGTCGTCGCAGCAGGCGGCCGCGCAGACCGCGACGCGCACGATGCCCGACGACGAGGCCGCGCGCGTTCGCGCGACCGCGAAGGCCGACGTCGAGCGCGGGTTCTACGACGTGCGGCTCATCGAGATCGAAGTCGAAGAGGCCGCGCAGCTCCCGATCGGGATGATGGGCGGCGGCGAGCCGGGCGGGATGGGCGGCGGCGACATGAGCGAGATGCTCGGCGGGCTGCTCCCGAAGAAACGCGTGCAGAAGAAGGTCACCGTCGCCGACGCGCGGCGCATCTTCGCCCAGCAGGAAGCCGACAAGCTGATCGACATGGACGCCGTCAAGCGCGAGGCGCTGCGGCGCGCGGGCGATCACGGGATCGTCTTCATCGACGAGATCGACAAGGTCGCCGGGCGCGAAGGGCAGCGCGGCCCCGACGTCTCGCGCGAAGGCGTCCAGCGCGACATCCTCCCGATCGTCGAAGGGAGCACGGTCCAGACGAAGCACGGGCCGCTTTCGACCGATCACGTCCTCTTCATCGCGGCGGGCGCGTTTCACGTCTCGAAGCCGTCCGATCTGATCCCCGAGCTGCAAGGGCGGTTTCCGGTCCGCGTCGAGCTGGACTCGCTGACCGCGGCCGATTTCGAGACGATCCTCACCCAGCCGGAGAACGCGCTGATCGGTCAGTACAAGGCGTTGCTCGGCGCCGACGGCGTCGACCTCGACGTCACGACCGACGCGATCGAAGAGATCGCGGAGATCGCCACGCGCGTCAACGAGCAGACCGAGAACATCGGCGCCCGCCGGCTTCACACCGTGCTCGAGCGCGTCCTCGACGAGATCGCCTTCCGCGCGCCGGAAGAGGGCGGCAGGATCGTGATCGACGCAGCGTACGTCCGCGAGCGGCTCGAGGCGATCGCGGGGAACTCCGACCTCTCCAGCTACATCCTCTGAGCGGTCAGCGGCCCGCTCTTAGCGAGTCGCGGCCAGGACGCCTCGCGCGCACGGCGCGGAGACGTGCACGCGCCGGGAACGGAGCCGTTCCGGCGCGAGGAGCTCGAGCGCGACCCACGGCGACGCGCCGTGCGGCGTCCACCGGTCCGCGACCGACTGTGCGACGGCGCCCTCGCCGGAGAGGGCGAGGCGGCCGGTGCGCGAGACGCTGCCGTCGCTGCGGACGAAGCGATAGGTCACGACGCGCCCGGCGCTCGCGTCGTAGGCGACGATGTTCGCTCGGCTGATCACGGCGCACGAGCCGGCCAGCCGATGCGCGTCGAGCGTCACAGCGAGCTGCCCCGCGGCCGGCGACACCGGCCCGGATGCCAGCGCCGCGAGGAGAGCGCCTGCTAGAACGCGCATCGTACCCGCATCGTAGCCCCGGCGCATTACGGGGCGCTTACGGAGGCACCGACATGGCACGACCGCTCTCACGCCTGCGCGCGATCACCCGGATCGCCGCGATCCCACTCGCCGCGCTCGGCGCCGGCGCGACGCTCTCGGCCGTGCAAGCCGCCTCGCCGCCCGACAACAAGAAGCAGTTCAAGTATCAGGACAAGCCCGGCCCGCACGGTCAGAAGTGCGCGGGCTGCCGGTTCTTCCGCAAGCCGAACGCCTGCACGATCGTCCACGGCAAGATCAGCCCGAACGGCTGGTGCATCGCCTGGGCGCCCGGCGGCAAGTAGCCGTTCGCTAGCAGCGTTGCCGGCGGGCGGAACCGCGCGCTTCGCCCGCCGGTTATACTGAAAAGCACCCATGGCGTACATCCGCGAGATCATCACCGACGGTCATCCCACGCTGCGCAAGGTCGCGAAGAAGGTCGATCCGGCCGACATCGCCGACCCGATGTTCCAGCAGCTCCTCGACGACATGTTCGAGACGATGTACCACGCGCCGGGGATCGGGCTCGCCGCGCCGCAGATCGGGATCTCGAAGCGCATCTTCACCGTCGACCTGCAGGACGACGACGACGCGCACGGGCCGTTCGTCGTGATCAACCCGAAGTTCACCGTCACCGAAGGCGAGATCGAGTCGGTCGAAGGCTGTCTCTCCGTCCCCGGGATGGTCGGCGACCTGACGCGCTTCGAGCGCGTCGTCTGCACCGGGCTCGACCGCAACGGCAAGAAGATCTCGCTCGAGGGGACCGGGCTGTTCGGGCGCTGTCTGCAGCACGAGATGGATCATCTCGACGGCATCCTCTACACCGACAAGGCGAAGAACGTCCGCCCGGCGGCGACCGACGAGGAAGTGGAGGAAGCCGAGGCGGTCGCTTCCGGCGCTCGCTGAAGCTCGTCGTCTTCGGGACGAGCGAGTTCGCCGTCCCGGCGCTCGAGCGGCTCGCCGAACGGCACGAGATCGTCGCCGTCGTCACGCAGCCGGACCGTCCGGCCGGGCGCGGCCACAAGCTCGTCGCCACGCCGGTGAAGCGCGCGGCCGAGGCGCGCGGGGTGCCGGTGCTCACGCCGGAGAAGCTGCGGCCGTTCACCGGCGAGCTGCGCGCGCTCGGGGCCGATGCGTTCGTCGTCGCTTCGTACGGGAAGATCGTGCCGCAGATGCTCCTCGACGCCGTCCCGATCGCGTTCAACGTCCATCCCTCGCTGCTGCCGCTCTACCGCGGCGCGACGCCGCTGCAGTCCGCGATCCGCGACGGCCGCGACGAGACCGGCGTGACGATCATCGCGATGGACGCCGGGATGGACACCGGCGACGTGCTGCTCCAAGAGCGCACGCCGATCGGCCCGGAAGAGACGTACGGGGAGCTGCACGACCGCCTCGCGCGGCGCGGCGCCGAGCTGGTCCTCGACGCGGTCGACGCCTACGCGAACGGAACGCTCACGCGCACGCCGCAGAGCGAGCTCGCGCGAGAGCGCGGCATCACCGAGGACGAGATCGCGCGCACGCTGACCCGCCCGCTGCGCAAAGAGGACCTCGCGATCGACTGGTACCGTCCGGCGCGCGCCGTCGTCGATCAGATCCGCTCCCTCGCGCCGCAGCCGCTCGCCCGCGCCCGCTGCCTCGACGAGACGGTGAAGGTCATCGCGGCGCACGCCGTTTCCTCGGATGAGTTCGAGAGGACGGTCGGCGGGATGGTCACCACGGTCCCCCGCTCGCTCACGGCCGCAGCGGCGCATCCGTCGCGGGCGCCGCTCGTGTACGGCACGGCCGACGACGGCGCGGTGATCGTCGACCGGCTCATCGCGCCGAACCGCGGCCCGATGTCCGGTGAGGCATTCGCTCGGAGCGTCTACGACCGGGCAGGCGTCGACCCGAACGCCGAGCTCGACGGGCGGCTTTCGTGACGACCGCGCACGCCGTGACCGCGCGCGAGGTCGCGCTGCAGGTGTGC
>DATHLL010000477.1:0-2095 GCA_035488195.1 Candidatus Elarobacter sp.
GCGATGGACCTGCTGCTCGTCGGCAGCGTGGTCGCGGCGATCGCGAAGCAGTGGGGGCTCGCGAAGCCCGTCGTCGGCGAGATCATCACAGCGAACCTGATCGGGATGTTCCTGGGCGCCGCGCTGGGCGGCATCGTCGCGGACCGGTTCGGGCGCAAGGCGGTCTTCACGTGGACGCTGCTCGCGTACAGCCTCCTGACCGGGCTCTCGGCGTTCGCGTGGTCGGCCGCGGCGCTCGCGCTGATCCGGTTCTTCGCCGGCGTCGGGCTCGGCGGCGAGCTGCCGGTCGCGAGCACGCTCGTGAGCGAGTTCGCACCGAAGGAACGGCGCGGGCGGACGATCGTGCTGCTCGAGAGCTTCTGGGCCTACGGGACGGTGCTCGCGGCACTGATCGGCGCCGTCGTGATCCCGACGGCTGGCTGGCGCGTCGCGCTGCTGATCGGGACGCTGCCGGCGCTGTACGTGTTCGTGATCCGGCGCGCGATCCCGGAGTCGCCGCGCTATCTGCTCGCGCAGGGGCGCGGCACGGAGGCGCGCGAGGTCGCCGCGCTCGCGGGGATCGGCTACGAGGCACCGTCGCGCGCGGCTCGCGTCTCGCTCGGCACGCTGTTCGCGCCGGCGTTCGCGAAGCGCACGGTGATGCTGTGGCTGCTCTGGATCTCGCTCGTGTTCTCGTACTACGGGATCTTCACGTGGCTGCCGAGCCTGCTGACGGCGAAGGGTTTCACGCTGCAGCAGGCGCTGTGGCTGAACCTGGCGATCGCGGTGTTCCAGATCCCGGGCTACTACGCGGCTGCGGCGCTGGTCGATCGCGTCGGGCGGAAGCCGACGCTGGTCGCGTTCCTCGCGTGCGCGGCGATCGGCTCGTTCTTCTTCGCCGGCGCCACGCTCGCGGCGTCGCCTTCGGTCGCGGCGGTCATCGGCTGGGGCGCGGTGATCGCGTTCTTCAACCTCGGCGCCTGGGGCGTGACGTACACCTACACGCCGGAACAGTATCCGACCACGATTCGCGCGAGCGGTGCCGGACTCGCCGCCGGCGCGGGCCGGCTGGTCGGCGCGTTCGCGCCGTTCGTCGTCGGCCTCATGCTGCGCGGGCTCGGCTCGCCGTACTACGTGTTCGTCGTGTTCGCGGCCGTGATGTTCGCCGGAGCGCTCGCGGTGCTGCTGCTCGGTGAGGAAACGCGCGCGAAGAGCCTCGAGGAGCTCACCGAAACGCGCCTCGCGGCGTGATGCCGTCGCAGGCCTAGATACGTCCGAAAAGGGCGGCGCGGAGACGTTTCAGCGATCGACCCCCAAGCCACGGTAGATGCGTTCCCAATCGAGGATCAAGTCATCGAACGGCTCAAGGAGCCACGCGCCGTGCGCGTCGCGTTCTTCCACCGTTCCGTCCTTACGATGCAGCCACACGCGCCGCTTGATCGGATGGAGCACGACGACCAGCGTAGCACCGAACTCGAGATACGTCTCGACCTTTCGTTGCGTGCGGCCGGGCCGATCGCTCGGTGAGAGAATCTCGAACGCGATGTCGGGAGCTACACGAGGTCGCTGGGACGCATCGTCCATACTGTTCGGAACACGCGCGAACGACGTATAGTCCACGTCGGGCAAGAGAGACGACCATCGACCGTCGGGGCGGAGAAAATAGAAGCGGACCTCGACGCCGACGCCGCCGCGATCGCCTGCCCACTCGTCGAGCTGCGCGCCGATCCGCACGGCGAGCCGGCCATGAACCTTGTACGGGCTCATGTCGGGGAGCTTCTCGCCGTCGAGAACTTCGATGTAGGGTTTCCGCTCGTCCAGCGCCGCGAGCCAGCGCGGGATCTCCGTTTCGACCATCTCACACCCACCGTATCACGACGTTTTTAGCGGCAACAAGGGGCACGGCTACCAGCGGTCCGCTCGCGAGCACAGCCGGGGACCTCCGCGGCACGATCCCGAAGCGCCGGGGATGAGCACGACCGCGTCCCAGCCGCACCGCGCGCACGTCCCGGCGCCCTCGCCCGCCGACTTTCTCGGGATCGACGCGCTGCTGACGGACGACGAGCGCTTGATCCGCGACACGGTGCGCGCGTTCGTGCGCGACCGCGTGCTGCCG
>DATHLL010000478.1:0-14634 GCA_035488195.1 Candidatus Elarobacter sp.
CTTTGCGGGCCGGCCAGTAGCCGAAGAACACGCCGACCGCGGCGCTGAACGCGAGCGCGAGCAGGATCGCGCTGATCGAGACGCTGGCCGGCCAGTGGGCGAAGAACGCCACCGCCGCCGCGCCCGCTGCGCCCGAGCGCCTCCGTAACCTCCCGCCGTACGCGCCGGGTGCCTTCCGCATCCCGCCCATCTGCACGCCAACACATGACCGTGCGCTAGCGTACCCAGCTGAGGGCCGGCATTTCACCTCCGGCCGGCAGCTTCGGGGACTTGTGATTTACTCGAAACGAAGCGCACGAATCGGGTCGAGCGCCGCGGCTTTGCGGGCCGGCCAGTAGCCGAAGAACACGCCGACCGCGGCGCTGAACGCGAGCGCGAGCAGGATCGCGCTGATCGAGACGCTGGCCGGCCAGTGGGCGAAGAACGCCACCGCCGCCGCGCCCGCGACGCCGATGAGGACGCCGAGCGCGCCGCCGCCGGTCGAGAGCACCACCGCTTCGATCAGGAACTGGCGCAGGATCGCCGCGCCGCGCGCGCCGAGCGCGACCCGCAGGCCGATCTCGCGCGTGCGCTCGGTGACCGAGACCAGCATGATGTTCATGATCCCGATCCCGCCGACGACCAGCGAGACCGCGGCGACCGCCGCGAGCAGCAGCCCGAGGATCGACGCGGTCGCCGAAGCGGCCTGAGCGATGTCCTGCAGGTTGCGCACCTGGAAGTCGTCGGGCTGGCCGGCGACGATCTGGTGGCGCTGCTCGAGCAGTCCGGTGATCTGCGACTGCACCGAGTCGATGTGGTCCCCGTCGACCGCCGAGACCATGAGCTGGCCGATCGTCGTTCCGCCGGTAAGCCGCTCGAGCGCCGAGGTGTACGGGATCAGCACGGTGTCGTCCTGATCCTGGCCCGCGCCGCTCTGCCCTTTCGCGATCATCGTGCCGATGACGGTGAACGGGACGTTGCGGATCACGACGCTGCGCCCGACCGGATCGCTGCCGTCGGGGAAGAGCTGCTTCACGACGGTCTGGCCGAGCACCGCGACCTTCGCGGACGTGTCGGTCTCGTTCTGCGTGAAGAACCGGCCGCTGCCGACGTCCCAGCTCCGCACGGTCGTGAACGTCGGCGCGACGCCGGTGACCTGCGTCTGCCAGTTCTGGCCGTTCGCGACGAGCTGCGCGCGCACGTTCACCGACGGCGAGACCGCGGAGACGCCCGGCAGCTTCGCGATCGCGAGCCCGTCCTGCACGGTCAGCGTCGAGGCGCCGCCGTTCCCGGTGCGCGCACCGCTGGTCTGCACGCTCCCCGGGATCACGACGATCAGGTTCGAGCCGAGCGAGTTGATCTGGTTCGCGACCGACGTCTTCGCCCCGGTCCCGATCGCGACCGTGACGATCACCGCCGCGACGCCGATCACGACGCCGAGCATCGTGAGCAGCGAGCGCGAGCGGTTCCGGATCAGCGCCTGCAGCGCGAGCCGCAGCGTTTGCGCGATGCCGATCATGCGATCACCTGTTCCTTTGCGCGCTCGTTCACGGGCTCGTCGGAGACGATGTGGCCGTCGCGGAACGAGACGAGACGGCGCGCGTGCGCGGCGACGTCGGGCTCGTGCGTGACGAGCATGACCGTCATCCCGCGCTCTTCGTTGAGCCGGCGGAAGAGCGCCATCACGTCTTCCGATGAAGCGGTGTCGAGCGCGCCGGTCGGCTCGTCGGCGAGGATGAGCTGCGGCTGGTTCACGATCGAGCGCGCGATCGCGACCCGCTGCTGCTGCCCGCCGGAGAGCTGGTTCGGCTGGTGCTGCGCGTACTTCGCGAGCCCGACCGCCTCGAGCGCCTCCATCGCGGCGCTGCGGCGCGTCGCGGCCGGGACGCCGGCGTACACCATCGGCAGCTCGACGTTCTCGATCGCGGTCGTGCGCGGCAGCAGGTTGTAGGCCTGGAAGACGAACCCGAGCGCGCGCGAGCGCAGGTCGGCGAGCGCGTCGGCGCCGAGCGCGGAGACCTCGTTGCCGGCGAACCGGTACTCGCCCGACGTGGGCCGGTCGAGCAATCCGACGATGTGCATGAAGGTGGACTTTCCGGAGCCCGAAGGCCCCATGACGGCGACGAACTCGCCGGGGTCGATGGTGAGGTCGACGCCCCGCAGGGCGACGACGTCCTCACCACCGTCGAGCGGATAGATCTTGCGCAGGTCGCGCACTTGGACGACGGGGGTCATCGCGTTACCCTCCGGGCCCGCGGCCGCCGCCGCCGTAGCCGCCGCGCGGTCCGCCTTGGCTGCCGCTGAGCGGGTTGCGCATCGCGCCGGCGCTCGCCGAGGAGGAGCCTCTCGAGGTGCGGTTGTCGCCCGTGATGACCTGATCGGTGCCGTCGAGCGTCCCGCGCAGCGGGCTGACCGACGCCTGCGTCTCGCCGACGAGGCCGACCTTGACCAGGACCACCTGCGGCTTCCCGCCGCGGAGGACGAAGATCCGTCCGACCGATCCCGCGGTCACCGCGCCGCCGCTCGACGCGCCGGTCGCGCCCCACGGCGATGCCGATCCGCCCGCGCCTTGCCCGCCCGTTCTCGCGGACGCCGGAGCGCTGCCGGCCGAGGACTTCTGCGCGCCGCCCTGCGATGCGCCGCCCGGACGCTGCCGGTGCGTGCGGCCGCCCGTGCCGGCCGGCGGTGCGTAGGTGAACGCTGCCAGCGGGACGATCGTGGCGTCGTCGACGTGCGCGACCTCGATCGTCGCGTTCGCGGTCATGCCGGGGCGCAGCGCGCCGTCCTTGTTGTCGACGTAGACGACGACGGTGTACGTCACGACGTTCGAGACGGTCGTCGGGTTCTGCCGGACCTGCACGACGTTCGCGGTGAAGGTGCGGTTCGGGTACGCGAGCACGCTGAACGAGACGGCGTCGCCCGGCGCGACGCGCCCGATGTCGGGCTCGCCGACCGCGAGGTCGAGTTCCATCTTGCCGAGGTTCTGCGCGATGGTGAAGAGGGTCGGCGTCTGCAGCGAGGCGGCGACGGTCTGACCGATCGAGACCTGGCGCGAGATCACCGTGCCGTCGACCGGCGAGGTGATGATCGTGTGCTGGAGATTCGCTTCGGCGGTCTTCACCTGCGCCTGCTGGATCCCGATCGCGGCGACGCCCGCGTCGTGCGTCGCGGCCTCGTTGGCGGCGGTCGCGTCGGCGACGCCGGCCTGGGCCGACTGCGCCTGTTCCTGCGCGCTCGCCTGGGCGATCTGCGACTGCGAAGCCTGCGCTTGCGCCTCGGCTTGCGTCACCGCGGTGCGCGCGGAGTCGAGCGCGCTCTGCGCCGCGACCTCGTTCGACTTGTCCGCGTCGGCCTGGCTCTGCGCGATGTAGCCCTGCGCCAGCAGTTGGTTGTCGCGCGTGACGGTCTGCTGCGCGAGCGCGAGCGCCGCCTGCGCTTTCGTCACGTTGGTCTGGGCGGTCGCGATCGCGGCGTTCGACGCCGCGGCGGTCGCCTGCGCGACCTTCGCGCTCGCGGCCGCGGCCTGCGCGTTCGCCTGCGCGGCGGCGATCGCCGACGGCCCGCCGCTCGCGGTCGCGCCCGAGGCGGCGGCCTGCGCTTCGCTCTGCGCGAGCGTCGCGCGCGCCTGGTCGAGCGAGGCTTGGAACGTCGTCGGGTCCAGCTTCGCGAGAACCTGGCCCTTCTTCACGTGCGAGTTGAAATCGGCGTCGACCTCCGAGATGATCCCGGAGACCTGCGAACCGATCGCGATGGTGTTCTGCGGGTTGAGCGTGCCGCTCGCCGTCACGGTCTGCGCGAGCGAGCCGCTCTGCACCGGAACGGTCGTGTACGTCACGGCGCCGGCGCGCGAGCGCACGACGACGATCGACGCGAGGATCGCGACGATGACGAGGACCGCCGCGGCGGCGTACCACCAGCGCGAGCGCCTCCGCGGAGGCGCGAGGACGACGGTCGAGACGTGGCCGTTCGCGGTGGCCGGCCGTTCCAGTGTGTTCATGGCTGTACTCCGTACGCGCCATGATCCTGGGAAGTGCTATGCTTTCTCTGGGATTCTTCTCCAGCGACATCCCAGGAAAACGAACGCGCTCACGAGCGCGTTATCGCGCCGTTTTCCTTGAACTGCGCGAAGAATTCGCTCACCGAACTCTCATCCGCGTGGGCTGCCGCGCGCGCGCGAAGGCTGGGAAGATCCGGCTGCGGACGCGCCAGCAGAGCGCTCGTCGGCTCGCCGCCGGGGACGAGCGCGACGCGCGCCGGCGCGGCGGGCGTCACGACGGTTTGCCAGGGTTCGAGCAGAACGCCGTCGTTTGCGTCCGTGTCGACGCGCAGGTGCGCGCCCATCGCGGTGAGCGTCAGCGGGCGCCCGTCCGTCTCGACGTACGCGTCGCCGCGCGTGATCGTCACGCGCTCGACGGCGAACCGCGGATCGGCGATCAGCAGCTCGTGGGCGATGCCGTCCGCTTCGTACGAGAGGGTCCGTATCGCGCCGGGGAAGGTCGCGCGGTAGTCGAGGACGTCGGCCGCCTTCTCGACGTGCAGCTCGCGCGGCTTGCCGTCCGGTCCGGTGCGGTTCCAGTCGAAGATGCGGTACGTCAGGTCGCTGGCCTGCTGCGTCTCGAAGATGCGGATCCCCGCGCCGATCGCGTGCAGCGTCCCCGCCGGCAGATAATACACCTCACCCGGGCGCACCGGGACACGGCGCAGGATCTCGCCGAGCGTCCCGTCGGCGACGCGGCGTTCGTACTCCTCGCGCGAGGTGTCGCGCGTCCAGCCGAGGACCAGTTCCGCGCCGGGATCGCAGTCGAGCACGTACCAGCACTCCGTCTTGCCGTTCGGCTGGTGCTCGACGCGCTGCGCGTAGGCGTCGTCCGGATGGACTTGCACGGAGAGCGGCTCGCGCGCGTCGATGATCTTCGTGAGCGCCGGGAAGATGCGCGCCGGATCGATCGGCCCCATCAGCGCGGCGCCGAGCTCGCCGCGCAGCTCACCGAGCGTCTTTCCGGCGAGCGCGCCGTTCACGACGCGGTTCTCGTCCCAGCACTCCCACGACTCGCCGAGCGTCGCGTGCGGGTCGCCCGGCTTGCCGAAGCGCCGCACCAGCGCGTCGCCGCCCCAAATCGCGCTCGTCACCTTCGGTTCGAGCAGAAAAGGAGAGAGCCGGACGTCCACCGTCCGGCTCTCATGGACTTCGCTTCGCCGATTCCTTCCGCTAGTCGCGGCGAACCGTCGTCGTGCTCGAGCTCGAGCGGTTGTTCGACATCGCGACCAGACCGACGATCACCACCAGGACCACCGCACCGACGACGATCCAGGTCCAGTTGATCCCGCCGTTGTTCGCGTTCGGGTCGGTCGTGGTCGTCGTGGTCGTGCTGGTCCCGGTCGTCGTGCCGCTGGTCGAGCCGCCGGTCGTCCCGCCGCCCGTGGTGCTACCGCCGGTCGTGGTGCCGCCGCCGGTCGTGCCGCCGCCGCCCGTTTGCGCCAGCGCGAACCCCGGCGCGAGCGCCAGGAACAGCGCGAGGGCGAGGATCGAAAAACGAGTGAGTATCCGCAACGTGTCCCTCCCGGAGAAGATCAAGCCGCGATGTCCATCGGCTCCGGGTCGCCGCCCGGCGGCGTCGGATCGGCGGGGATCCCCGGCATGTCCGGCGGCGCGTCCGGCATCGCCGGCACGTCGGGGACCGATTCGGGGATGACGTACTCCGCATACATCGCGCCGGGAGACGTTCCCGGGGGTTCGCTCGCCGAAACGCCCGGGCACCCGGGATAGCAACCATGCCGCGGCGGGCCGTGTCTTGCCGGCCGTGCGCACCCTGCTCCAGCGCGCCGCTCTGATCGCGGCGTCGATCACCATGCTCGCCGAGGCCCCTGCGACCGCCCCCGCCGCCCCGACCGCCGAGGAGACGGCGAAGGTGCTGGCGATGGGGTCGGCCCGCAACGCGGTCCACTCGTACACCTCGAAGCTGCACGTCGATCTCGCGCTGCGCTCGTTCCCGTACCTGAAGTTCCACCTCGAAGGCCGGATCGAGTACAAGCGCCCGAACACGTACTCGGTGCACTTCGACCGGGTGCCGTGGTTTGGCAAGGGCTTCGAGAACATGAAGATGGACCCGATGGAGCCGCAGCGCTGGCCCGACCACTACGACATCGCGAGCATCGCGCGCACCGCCGACCGCACGCACGTCGAGATGCGCGACAAGGTCCCCGGGAACGTCAAGGGAGTCCACGCGGAACTCGACAACGACGGGCTGCGCCGCATCCAGTGGCTCTACACGAACGGCGGCGACATCGACGTCAAGGTGAACCCGACGCTGATCGAGGGCGTCCCGGTCCCGGCGAGCGAGGACGCGGACATCAAGCTCCCCGCCTACCACGTCTTCGCGCACGCGACGTTCACCGACTACAAGATCGTCACCGACCAGACCGTCGCGAGCGGCTCGCTCGGCCGCTAGCGCCGGCCGGCCGAAGGCCGAAGGCGCGCGCCAGCCGGAAGCCGGGGCGCCCGCGCGGAAAGGGCTGCCTCCCATGCCGCGCACGACGATCCTGGTGCCGCAAGGAGCCGAGGCCGAGGCGGTTCGCCGCGCCCGTCCGGCGGCGCGCGTCGTCCCGGTGCTGCCCGGCGCGGCCGCGGCCGGATCGCTGCCCGACTTCGAGCCGGGCGAGACGGTCGTGGTGGTCGGCCTGTGCGGCGGGCTGTGGCGGATGCACGCCGGCGACTCGGCGATCTACGCGCGGGTGGTCGACGCGTCGCACGCCTTCGATCTCGATCCGGATATGGTGGACGAGCTGTCGCGCGCGCTTCCCCAGGCGATGGTGGTGAACGCGTGCACGACCAAGCGCGTGATCACGACGGTCGAGACGCGCACGGTGCTCGCGCAGCGGTTCAACGCCGACGTGGTCGACATGGAAGGGACGCCGCTCGCCGAGGCGCTGACCGCGCGCGGCGTGCGCTTCGGGATGGTGCGCGTCGTGAGCGACGACGCCTCGCGCGATCTCCCGCCCATCGAGGACGCGATCGACGCCGAAGGCCGCCTGCAGCCGATGCCCGTCGCGCTCGCCTTCGCGCGCAAGCCGCTCGCCGCGATGGCGTTCGTCCGCAACGCGCGCGGCGCGCTCGACACACTGACGAACGTCGCGCGCGCCCTCGACCGCACGGTGGCGTCCGCGGCGCACTGAACGAACGCCGGCGGGCGCCGCGTTCGCCGATGCGCATCCGTCCGCGCGCGCTCTACGTGCCGGCGTTCGGGCTGAACGTGCGTCCTTTCCACGCGCCGCCGCGACCGGTACGATGCCGCCGTGCGGAGTCGACCGTCATCGCCGTGTAGAGCAGCGCGGCGAACGGAAGCGCGAACGCGTTGCGCGGACGGACGCGGTAGAGGCGCAGCGTCGGCGCGTACGCGGCCGCCATGATGATCCAGGCGACAGCGCCCGGGAGCGCGACGTCCGGGCGACGGCGGCGCGCACCGGCGAACGCCGCGGCGACGGGGACGTAGTAGAGCAGGAGCATCCCCGTGACGGTTCCCGCGAGCAGGAGCGGCGAGTAGCGGAGCTGCGTGTACGCGGTCCGGGAGACCATAGACCAGATCGTCTCGAACGAGCGGTACGGGCGGACGCTGCGCGAGCGCGTCGTGAGACCGAGCCACAGGCCGCCGCCGTCGCGCTTCACCACCGCGGCGAGCGCGCAGTCGTCGATCAGCTCGCCCTTGATCCGCTGGACGCCGCCGATCCGGCGCAACGCGCCGTCGCGCAACAGCACGCAGCCGCCCGCGGCGGCAGCGGTTTCGCGGCGGTCGTCGTTCACCCACGCGAACGGGTACAGCATCCGGAAGAAAAACACGAACGCCGGGATGAGAAGCCTCTCCCACGGCGACGCGCAATGCAGCGCGACCATCTGCGAGACCAGCGCGCGATCCTCGCGCACCGCGGTCGCGACGAGCCGTGCGAGCGTATCCGGATCGTGCTCGACGTCGGCGTCGGAGAACCACCAGTACGCGGGCGCGGCGCCCGCGGCACGCGCCGAGGCGACGCCTTCCGCGAGCGCCCACACTTTGCCGGTCCAGCCGTCCGGGCGCGGACAAGCCTCCACCACCGTCGCGTCATGCCGCGCGCGCGCAGCGGCCACGGTCGTGCGAGCGAGATCGCCGGTGCCGTCCTCGCTGCGGTCGTCGACGACCGTGATCGCGAACGGGCCCGGATAGTCTTGCGCCAGCAGTGACGACAGCGTCCGTTCGATCACGTCCGCTTCGTTGCGCGCGGGAACGATCGCGTGCACCGGCGGCGCCGGTCCGTCCGGATCGGCCGGACGGAGGCGGTCCGCGCTCGCGTCCCAAAATCTGCCCCGGGCGACGAGCAGACCGGCCCACACGCCGGCCGCGACCCACGCCGCGATCTTCAGTTCCTTGATCATCCAGACGCCGCATTCCAATCCTGAGCCCGACGAACCCGCCGTATCGCCGCTGCGGGACGGGATCGCGCGCGCGGTCGACGCGCTGTTCCGGAGGCAGCACGCGGACGGGTACTGGTGGGCCGAGCTGCAGTCGAACGTGACGATCACCGCCGAGGTGCTGCTGCTGCACCACGTCTGGGGGACGTTCGAGCGCGTCCCGCGCGCGGCGGCGGAGCGCTACTTCCGCGGCGAGCAACGCGAGCACGGCGGCTGGGAGCTCGCGTACGGCGACGGCGGCGAGCTCAGCGTCAGCGTCGAGGCGTACATGGCGCTGCGGCTGCTCGGCGTGCCGCCGGACGATCCGGCGCTGGTGCGCGCGCGCGCGTTCATCCTCCCGCGCGGCGGGATCACGCGCTCGCGCATCTTCACCAAGATGCACCTCGCGCTGATCGGCGCCTACGAATGGGCCGGGCTTCCCTCGCTGCCGCCGTGGCTGATGATGCTCCCGGAGCGCGGGCCGTTCTCGATCTACGATCTCTCGAGCTGGGCGCGCGGCAGCACCGTTCCGCTCATCCTGCTGTTCGACCGCAAGCCGGTGTACGGGCCGGCGCTGAACCTCGACGAGCTCTACGCCGAAGGCCGCGCGAACGCGCGCTTCGCGCTCCCGCCCGGCGATGACGCGTTCGAGCGGTTCTTCACGATGGTCGACGCCGCGCTGAAGATCGCCGAAGCCGCGGGGGTCGTGCCGTGGCGTGAAGAGGGGCTGCGCCGCGCGGAGCGCTGGACCGTCGAGCGCCAGGAGCACACCGGCGACTGGGGCGGGATCATCCCCGCGATGCTGAACGCGATGCTGGCCCTGCGCGCGATCCGGTATGACGTGCACGATCCGGTCGTCGTGCGCGGGTTCGCGGCGATCGACGTCTTCACGATCAGGGAGAACGGCGAGTACCGCGTGCAGCCGTGCATCTCGCCGGTGTGGGACACCGGCCTCGCGGTTCGCGCGCTCGCCGACGCCGGCGTGCGCCCCGACGATCCGCGGCTGGTGAGCGCGGTGTCGTGGCTGCTCGACAAGCAGATCGTCGCGCGCTACGGCGACTGGTCGGTGAAGAACCGCACCGGGAAGCCTGGCGGCTGGGCGTTCGAGTTCGAGAACTCCTGGTATCCCGACGTCGACGACACCGCCGTCGTCGCGATGGCGCTCGCCGCCGTCGAGCATCCCGAGCCCGAGCGCGTGCGCGGTGCGATCGCGCGCGCCGCGGACTGGATCGCGACGATGCAGTGCGCGACCGGCGGCTGGGGCGCGTTCGACGTCGACAACGACAAGGACTGGCTGAACCGGATCCCCTACGGCGACCTCAAGGCGATGATCGACCCGAGCACCGCCGACGTCACCGCGCGCGTCGTCGAGATGATCGCGCGCTGCCGCCTCGACGGCTTCGACGCGCGCCGGTTCCAGCGTGGGCTCGCGTATCTGCTGAACGAGCAGGAACGCGACGGCGCGTGGTTCGGACGCTGGGGCGTGAACTACGTCTACGGCACGAGCGGCGCGCTCGCCGCGCTCGGCCCGACGCTTCCCGGCTACCGCGCGATCGACGAAGCGGTGATCCGCGGCGCGGTGTGGCTCAAGAGCGTGCAGCAGCCCGGCGGCGGCTGGGGCGAGACGACCGACAGCTACCGCGATCCCTCGCTGCGCGGAACCGGTCCCACGACCGCGAGCCAAACCGCGTGGGCGCTCATCGGCCTGCTCGCGTGCGCGGAACGCCTCCCGCAGATCGCGCAAGCATTCGAGCCGGCGATCGCGCGCGGCGTCGACTATCTGCTACGGACGCAGCGCGCCGACGGAACGTGGGACGAGCCCGAGTTCACCGGCACCGGCTTCCCGCAGCACTTCTACCTGAACTACCACGACTACCGGCTGCACTTCCCCCTGACCGCGCTCGGGCGCTACGCGCGCCTTCGCGGCTAAGCTGCGCGCTCGGCCGCTGCCGGCAGCGGCGCGGCCTCCGCCACCGCTACGTCCCGGCGCGGCGGCAGCATCCGGATCCCGAGCAGCAGCGCCGTCGCGAGAACCGGCATCACCGTCGGGCGCAGCAGACGGCGGTCGATCTTCTCCATCATGCGGCGGTTCTCGGCGAGAGCCGCCTCGAGGAACATCATCGGCGTGATGCTCTTCACGATCGCGTCGAGCTCGGGATCGTCGAGCCGGGTGGGAATCGCGGGCATCTCGGTCGCGCCGCTCGCCGTTCCCATCGCCGCGCGGACGTGGTAGCGCACCGAGTCGAACGTTCGCAGGAACGGCTTGTCGCGCCCGGCGCGCGCCTCCTCGTACCGCCACCAGTTCACGAAGAACGTGATGTGCCGCGCCTCCTCGAACAGCACGTTCTCGAAGATGCTCAGGAAATCGCTCGGGAACAGCCGCTTCTCGCGCGCGAGCGCGAACGCTCCGAAGCCGACGAACGAGTCGGTGCACTCGCCGAAGCCGAAGACGCAGAAGTCGTCCTTGCGCGCGGGCGGATCGCCGATCGGGATCACCGGCGCGTCGATCCCGTAGCGCTCGACGACGTGCGACATCAGGCGGCCGTGGCGCGTCTCCTCGACGCCCTGCACCCCGACCGCCTGGCGGATCAGCGGGTCGTCCAGGGTCTGCGCGAACGCGCTCACCATCCGCCCGGCGCGCTGCTCGATCGAACGCGCGTAGCTCCAGAACGGGAAGGCGCGCAGGCGGCGCAGGTGCACCTCGCCGAGCTCCGGCCAGGGCAGGTTCTCCGGCTCGAACGGCACGTGCGTCTCGACGAAGGTCCGGCAGAAGAGGTCACGGTGCTCGGGCGTCCCGACTCGCATGGGCCGCTATGCGACGAAGCGACGAGGCCCTTCCTGCCCCAGGGAGAGGCCCGGACGACCCGTCGGCGGAAGGGGGCTGCCGTGGAGGCACTGCGCCCGCCGGGTGTGACGACACGTGAACCGGCGCCTGTGGATGCTGAGCGGGCTTCGCGGCTGATTCTGCCGCGGGTCTCGCGGACGTTCGCGCTCGGGATCAAGATGCTTCCGCCGCGGCTCGAGGCGCCGGTGCGGATCGGCTACCTGCTGTGCCGCATCGCCGACACGATCGAGGACGACCTCGCCGTCGCGCCGGAGCGCAAGGCCCAGCTCCTCGACGAGTTCCTCGCGTGCTTCGACGACGAGCGCGCCGCCTCGGAGTACGGGCTGTGCATCGCCGAGCTCTCGGCGAACGACGACTACCTCGAGCTGGTCGCCGGGACCGCGAACGTGTTCGCGACGTTCCGCACGCTCGACGCGCCGACGCGCGCGATCCTCCGCCGCTGGATCACCGAGATGGTCGGCGGGATGCGCGGCTTCGTCCTGCGGCATCGCAACGGGATCCGCATCGCGACGCTCGACGAGCTGCGGCAGTACTGCTACTTCGTCGCGGGGACGGTCGGCCATCTGCTGACGGAGCTCTGGCGCGAGCACTCGGCGCCGATCCGCAACGGGACGTACGCGCGGCTGCTGCAGGACTGCGAGGCGTTCGGCGAGGCACTGCAGACGATCAACATCCTCAAGGACGTCGCGTGGGACGCCGAGCAGGAGAACGCGATCTACATCCCCGCCGACCTGCTCGCCGCGCACGGCAGCTCGCACGACGCGATCCTGCGCGACGACCTGCGCGCGGCGAACCGTGCTGCGATGGCGCCCGTGATCGAACTCGCGCAGAACGACGTGGAGCGCGCGCTGCGCTATATCGAGGCGCTCCCCGCGACCGCGATGCGGATCCGGCTGTTCTGCGTCCTCCCGGTGCTCTTCGCCGTCGCGACGATGCGCGAGCTCGAGCACTCCGACGCGATGCTGGTTCCGGGCGGCTGCGTGAAGATCGGCCGCGCCGAGGTGCGCGCGCTGGTCGTCGCCGGCTCGACCTCGACGCTGACGAACCGCACGCTGCGCTGGCTCGTCGAGCGCGTCCGCAAACGCCCGTTCACCTTCGCCGGCTGAGCGCGCGATGCGAACGGCCTTCGTCACCGGCGCCTCCGGGTTCGTCGGCGCGAATCTCGTGCGCGCGCTGCTCGGCCGCGGCTGGCGCGTGCGCGCGCTGGTGCGCGGCGAGGCGCCCTCGCTCGCCGGGCTCGAGGTCGAGCGCGTCCGCGGCACGGTGTTCGCGCCGCAGCTCGAGGACGCGATGCGCGGCTGCGACGTCGTCTTCCACCTGGCGGCGACGTACAGCCTGTGGCGGCGCGACCGCGTCGAGCTGCAGCGCGTCAACGTCGAGGGAACCCGCAACGTGCTGTGGTGCGCGCTCGGAGCGCGCGTGCCGCGCGTCGTGCACACCAGCTCGGTCGCGGCGATCGGCGTGCGCCCGGACGGCGTCGCGGCCGACGAGACGTATCAAAGTTCGCCGGAGCGGCTCGTCGGTGAGTACAAGCGATCGAAATACCGCGCCGAGGTGGTCGCGCGGCGAGCGTTCGAGGACGGGCAGGACGTCGTCATCGTGAACCCGGCGACGCCGGTCGGCCCGTGGGACGCGAAACCGACGCCGACCGGCGAGATCCTCGTGCGCTTCCTGAACGGGCGGATGCCGGCGTACGTCGACACCGGCCTGAACCTGATCGACGTGCGCGACGTCGCCGAAGGCCACATCCTCGCCTACGAGCGCGGCGTCGCCGGCGAACGGTATATCCTCGGCAACGAGAACCTCACGCTGCGCGAGCTGCTGGAGCGGCTCGCCTCGATCACCGGGCTCGCGGCGCCTCGGGTGCGGCTGCCGGTCGCGCTGCCGCTCGCGTACGCGGCCCTGCGCGAGGGCGTGCTCGCACCGCTCGGCGTCGCGCCGGACGTCTCGGTGGAGAGCGTCCGGATGGCGGGGCAGCGAATGTTCTACAGCGCGGCGAAGGCCGTGCGGGAGCTGGGGCTGCCGCAGTCGCCCGTAACCCGGGCGTTGTCGGACGCGGTCACCTGGTTCCGGGACCACGGGTACGTCGCCCGCGGCTCGCGTCACGCGGAGGACGGATGGCGATCTCTCTCAAGCAAGCGGTAGCGGTCGGCTCGTACGTGGTCCGGCAACGGATCGCGGGCCGTAAGCGCTACCCGCTCGTGCTGATGCTCGAGCCGCTCTTCCGCTGCAACCTCGCGTGCAGCGGGTGCGGGAAGATCCAGCACCCGGTCGACGTCCTGCGCCGCCACCTCACGCCGGAGCAGTGCTTCGCCGCGGTCGAGGAGTGCGGCGCGCCGGTCGTCTCGATCCCGGGCGGCGAGCCGCTGCTGCACCCGCAGATCGACGAGATCGTCCGCGGGCTGATCGCGCGCAAGAAGTTCGTGTATCTGTGCACGAACGCGATCCGGCTCGAGCAGAGCCTCGACAAGTTCACGCCCTCGCCGTACTTCTCGTTCAGCGTCCATCTCGACGGGCCGCGCGAGGTGCACGACCACGCCGTCGCGCGCACCGGGATCTTCGACGTCGCGGTGAAGGCGATCAAGGCGGCGAAGGCGCGCGGCTTCCGCGTCACGACGAACACGACGATCTTCGACGGCGCCGATCCGGCGACGTTCCAGGCGTTCTTCGACTACCTGACCGACGAGCTGAAGGTCGACGGGATGATGATCTCGCCGGGCTACCGCTACGAGAAGGCGCCCGATCAGGACCATTTTCTCGCCAAGGAGCAGACCCGCACGCTCTTCCGCGCGATCTTCGAGCCGTACAAGGCGGGCAAGAAGAGATGGCAGTTCAACGCCAGCCCGTTCTTTCTCGACTTCCTGACCGGCGAGAAAGAGTACGACTGCACGCCGTGGGGGATGCCGTCGTACTCGCTCTTCGGCTGGCAGAAGCCGTGCTATCTGCTCGGCGAGGGCTACGCGAGCTCGTACCGCGAGCTGCTCGAGGACACCGAGTGGGAGCGCTACGGGCACGCGAGCGGGAACCCGAAGTGCGAGGACTGCATGGTGCACTCCGGGTTCGAGGCGACGGCCGCGGCCGACGCGATGCGGCCGGGGAACATCTTCCGCTCGATCAAGGGCGTGCTCGCGCGCTGACGTGACCGCCCTCGCGACGCTCGACGCGTTCGAGAGCTACCTGGAGCGCGCGGTCGAGCGGCTCGACGACAGCTCGCCGACGAAAGGGCTCGTGCGCGAGCACTTCGCGTTCCGCGATCCGGCGGCGAAGCGCGGGAAGCGGCTGCGGCCGCGCATCCTGATCGCCGCGGCGGAGAGCGAAGGCGCGCGCGCGGAGGACGCGTTTGCGGCCGCGGCGGCGGTCGAGCTGCTGCACAACTTCTCGCTGGTCCACG